>JANPIY010000830.1:0-2509 GCA_031425255.1 Planctomycetota bacterium | reverse complement strand
CCAGCGCCTGATTGTAAAGAACCGGACCAATCTCGTTGATGAAAAATTCCAGCAGTGCCTCGGCCGCAAGGTTGCCAATGGGTTCCTTCATTTTTTCTTGAAAAAATCGCTCCAATGAACGCAGTGCGAGCTTGTGCTGTTCGTGAGGAAGTTCGATGGTCATGTGTGGAAATTCCTGCGGGTGACAGCTTCGGGAATGAGAGCACCACCGCTGGCCGATGATAGTGCTAGGTTGAACTGAACCACGACCAACCACGGAGGTTGGTCGCCCAAATCTCACCCCTCAAATGACACTGGCGGCGGGGACACCCGCATAGGGATGAAACAACCGCCGCCCCCCAATTGGTATTTTTTTTCGTGGCGATTCAGGGACCTGTGATTTCAAGCGCAGCGATCCCGGCAGCGGGCAGTTCGATGCGGCAGGTGCCATCGATCATCGCCACAGGCTGCGACTCGGGAACGTACCACACTCCCGCGACGGCATCCAGGCCACCCACCGGGCGCAGCAGGTGCAGTATGGCGGTGCTGCCAGCAGCGCGGACGACCACGGTCTGGGTTACCACATCGCGGTTCACCAGATGTGCGATCCGCAGCCCCTTGCCACCGGTGGCCAGGGCATCGACCACTGCTGCGGGGCGCGGGAGGCCGTTCCAACCGACACCGAGCGTCGGCGTGGTGAGGGCGGCACCAGCCAGCGTGCTGTCCAGGCGATTGGGGCCGTGGTGGGCAGCATAAAAGGTGGTGACCTGCCCCTGGGGTAGGCGCACCATGGTGCCATCTTTAAGGCGGCGCAGCGCGGCGATATCCCAACCGTGGCCAAGCAGCAGCGACTGAGTGCCCATGCTGAACACTTCGGACTGGCGCAGGAAACCGTTGAGGAGGCACGCGACGGCGACTCCTCCTGCATGGCGCCACGATCCGGCAGCAGTGACCGGGACTTGCTTCGCTTCCCAGAAATTCCAATTCCACTCGGTCAGGGCCACCTGGTACCCCAGTACAGTTGCCAGCGCAGTACGCGCAGCACCCAGTCCGCGACTTTGTCCAGCATCATCCATCTCGCCGGGAATAGCCACCATGCTGCGCCACAACGCCACCGGATCGACGTCGGTAACCGGGATATGCTGGCCGTCACGGATCACCGTCTTGAGGCTGCCCCCGGCATAGATGTGGATCGCGACGTGACGCACTGCGCGGCGCAGCAATGGATCCGCCAGCACCAGGGCCTCGATGCCACCGCCCATCTCGGCGTCGATGATCAGCTCGACCGTTGGATCGACCGCGTGGATGGCAGTAATGTAGGCGTGCAGCACCTCAATGTACCATGCCGCCAGGGCTGAGGGATCCTTGGTCCCGAGTGCGGCCTCGGCCGTATTGCGAAAACCACCCACCCACCATTCGTTGCCGAGCTGAATGTAGTGCGCCCGTGCTGGCGCCGGCCGACCATTGGCGGCGCGCAGCGCGGGCCAATCGCGCAGTCCAGTTGGCAGCGTCGAGCCCAGCGGCAGGTTGAGATAGGCGACCAGCCCAGCGGCATGGGCGGCGGCCTCGGCCAGCGGCTTGCGCTTGGCCAAGCCGTCGAGCAGGTTGACCACTGCGATGGTTTCCCAGCCGAGCTGATCGGCGGTCGAGGCATACTCATGCCAGCCGTAGCGGTTCGTGACCGCGATCCCGCGATGGCCGATGGTCGGCGGGCGTTGAGCACGGCCTGGCACGTCGATCAGGTCAGTCCAATCGATGAAGTCGATGTCGGTCCCCCCGGGGAAGCGTACCACCGGAATGCGCATCGCCGCGAGTTGAGCCATGATCTCGGGCGGCAAGGTGCCATCAGCCTGCACAAACCCCTCGGGGCCGGTCTCCTTGTCCCAGCTTGGTCGTTCGAGGAACTGGCCGAACAGCCGCGCATCCACCGCACCCTGGGGTGTGTCACGGATGCTGAGTACGATCTCAGCGGCGGTGGTCGAAACGGTGGCAAGGACGAGGGACATGACCACAAGCAGTAACAGTTTCATAGTGCGGCATCGTCGCTGCCAATAGGCATTGGGTTAGACCGAGCTTGACCGCGACTAGCACGATACTGCACTCACCTTCATGCCTGAACGCTACCGTTTCGACCAGCGCTTCGGCCGGCGTATGCCGGTACGCGCTGACCATTGGCGCTTCAAGGACGGCTACCCCGCCCACGACCATGACTTCCATGAGCTGGCCCTGATCACCAGCGGCAATGGAATCCACCGCTGCGCCGCTGGCACGACTTCTCTTTCCCGTGGCGACCTCGTGCTGGTACGTCCAGGGGCATGGCACGCTTATGAGCGCTGTCGCGACCTGCGCCTATGGGACTGCTGCTTCGACTCTGGGCTGCTTGCCCGTGAGCTGGCCTGGCTGATGGATGCTCCTGCGATCCATCGCCTGCTGTGGTCGGCCCCGCTCGCGGCACCTGGCCCGGGGTTGCTTCTGCTGCCTCTCGACAGCCCTCGCACTGCCGCTGCCGAGGACCTGCTGACGCGCATCA
>JANPIY010000829.1:0-2681 GCA_031425255.1 Planctomycetota bacterium | reverse complement strand
ACGGATCCAGGCCGCCAGCGCTGACGGCGATGCCTTCCTGGCTGGTGACCCCGCACACGCCAATCCCCTCGGCACCCTGCTGGAGGTCACCAAGCTGGAAGGACTGCTCAATCTGACCTTGTCGCCGTTCGACGCCTTCAGCGGCGTCAAGGCCGGCGGCGATGCGGCTGCGCATCTGGCGGTGACCGCCGATCGCGCAGTCACCTTGCTGGCGAACTATCCGCAGTTGATCGATTGGCATCTGCAGGCCGCGGCCCTGGAGCTGCAGGGACAGGACACCATGCAGGCCTTGCTGGCCGAGGTACGTCGCAGCAACGCCAGCATTGAAGCGGCTCTCACGCTGATCCGCGAGATGCCCGCGCAAGTGCGTACCGAAGGGCTCGCGTTGCTCGACCAGAGCCGACCGGCACAGGCCGATGCGCGCGAGACGCTGCGAGCGCTGAGCGAAGCGGCGATGGCGCTCGAACGCCTCAGCGCAGGGGTCGACCAGATGATGGGCCGTTTCGTGCCGGCGCCGGGTTCGGTACCGCCCACCACGGTTGCTGCGGATGGCCCACCTGCACGCCCCTTCGATATCCGCGAGTACACCGCCGCCTTGAATGCTGCCGCCCTCACCGCCCGGGATCTGCGTACAACCCTGGACGCGACCACCCAACTGGTGGCCGCGCCGGCGATTTCCGCACGCCTCGCCGACGCTGATCGCACGGCGCAGTCGCTCATCACCACCATCGCGTGGTGGGCCATGGCGGTCCTCGTGGTCGCTACCGCCTGCGTGGTGGTGGCCGTGCGGTTGCTGCGGCGCTAAGGCGCGCTCGCCTGCACCAGGACCACGGGCGAGCTGACGAGCGTACGAGCGGTCCTCATACCACTTCCCTTTTTATCTTCCCGTCATCCATCGCAGGGTGGGGGACGATGAAACATCTTCTTCGCCAGTTGAACGGTGGCTTGATTACGGATTGGTATCAGGGGCTTTTCACGCAGCGGAAGCCGATGTGCGGCATGCCGGTGTCGTAGGCGGTGCCGCGCCGGGCAGCCGTGCGGTAGCTCTCGCAATAGGTCACATGGCAGAGGTACGAACCGCCGCGCGTGACGCGCTTCAGCGCATCCGGTTCCTGCGGGTCCCACGGGCGTTCCGGGCCCTTGGGGTCGGTGGCGACACCACCGCGAGCGGCGATCGCATAGGCATCCGCCCGATACCAGTCGCTGCACCATTCCCACACGTTGCCCGCCATATCGAACAGGCCGTAGCCATTGGCCGGAAAGGTTGCCACCGGCGCAGTGGCGGTGAAGCCGTCGGCGGCGGTGTTCTGATCTGGGAAACGCCCCTGCCAGATGTTGGCGTGCGTTGCATCGGTATCGCTCAGTTGCTGATCGCCCCAGGGGTAGCGTTTACCCGACGCGCCACCGCGCGCGGCGTATTCCCATTCCGCTTCGGTCGGCAGACGTTTGCCCGCCCAGGTGGCATAGGCCACCGCATCGTCCCACGAGAGTTGCACCACGGGATGCTGGTCGAGACCGGCGATGCTGCTCCCAGGGCCGGTGGGGTGCCGCCAGTCGGCGCCATGTACCCACCGCCACCACTGGGTGTAATCCTGGAGATTGGCCACCACGCCGGCTGGCGGTGCGAAGACCATCGCTCCAGGGGCCAGCATCGCGGCATCCGGTTTCGGCGTTCCGGCGGGGACCTGCTTCTTCAGCTCCTCCCAATCGACGGGTTTCTCCGCCGTGGTGGTGAAACCGGTAGCGGCGACGAAAGCCGCGAACTGGGTGTTGGTGACCTCGGTCGCGTCCATCCAGAAGCCGCTGACGCGCACGCCATGCAGCGGCCGTTCGCTGTTGTTGGTATTGGGCTGATCGCTGCCCATGGCGAAGTCGCCCGCGGGGATCCACACCATGCCGGCCGGCGCCGGATCGGCGGCGGACAACGGCAGCAGGAACATGGCCAGGAGTGCCAGGCAGCCGGCCCGGACACTGCCCGGGCGCGGGAAGGTGAAACACGAAGCCGGCAAGCGGGTGGGCGGAGTGGTCATATGCGTTTTCCACTGATACACGCCTCTGAGGACCACGCTACCCGGAGTCGGGCCTTCAGCTGCCGTCGCCGTCCGAGCCGTTGCCGCGGCCAGCGCGCAACCCACCCCAGACCACCAGTGGTACGAGGAGGAGAAGTGTCGCTGCGATGAGGATGCCGCCCGGCCACGCCACCGCTGCCGGGGTCATGGTGAAGGTCGGACTGCGCTCACCGGCGATCAGCAGCAGCCAGCGCGATGCGCCCAGGGGCGGCACCGCGCCGGTTCGCCACATCACCACATCCAGTGGAGTGTGCTCCTTGGCCGCGAAGACCAGGTCCTGGCCGGGAAGGCGGGCACGCCAACGCGCGACCACCAGCCGATGGGGCCCTGGATCGGTGACCGACGAAACGGGTGCGTCATCGCTGTAGCGGTCGCGCTCCTCGAACTGCAGCGAGCCCAGGCGTTCGAGCGGGAAACACTCCGTGCCGATATATACATTCAGCGCATCGCGCAGGACCTGGCGGGCCTCTTGTGCGTCGGCGATGTTGGGGTTGTCCGTGTGGTCTGCGGTGAGTTCGAGCTCGACCCGACCATCCTCACCCACGCTCACCCGGGCGCAGAGCATCTGATTGCCATGCGCCGACAACGACGGGGCCGCCAGGATCAGCCCCG
>JANPIY010000828.1:0-13391 GCA_031425255.1 Planctomycetota bacterium | reverse complement strand
CGCGCGCAAGCGCTCGGGGGATTGTTGTTCGCGGGGCGCTGCCCCGCTACGCCCCGCCAGGGGCTCTGCCCCCTGGACCCGCACATCTCCTCATGCGCCATGCTGTCGCTGAGCGCGCTTGACGTGAGGGCGTGTCTCGCGGAGCGTCTGGTGCGCAACGAGCCATCGGCACTGGCCTCGATGAGGGCGGACGCAGGATGCCGGCGTGCTGACCCATCCCTTTGCTCATGAAGTCTCCATCGCCATCCGCGCGGCGCGCGAGGCGGGCGCTACCGCCTTGCAGATGCAGGGTGGCATCGAGGCGGTGAAGAAGTCCGATGGCTCGCCGGTGACGCCGGGGGATCTGGCTGCCGATGCCATCATCCGGCAGCACCTCACCTTGAACTTCCCGGACGACGCCATCCTCAGCGAGGAGGCAGCTGATGCTCCGACGCGCCTGAGCCATCGGCGCCTGTGGATCATCGATCCGATCGACGGCACCCGCGATTACGTCACTGGGTCGGCGGAGTGGGCGGTGCAGGTGGCGCTGGCGGTCGACGGCGTAGTGGTGCTGGGAGTGCTGGATCTGCCTGCGGAAGGAGTGTGCCTGGTCGGGGTTCCCGGCCACGGCGCCTGGCTCATGGATGCGCAGGGTCAACGCCCGCTGCGTATCGATCCGGCCAACAGCGACGTGCTCATCACCAGCGTGAGCAAACGCAATCAGGAGGCGGTCGCCAAGGTCGCGGCGGCGCTGCCGGAGTTCCGCTCGCTCCATGCCACGTCGGTGGGTGTCAAAGTGTGGCGCATGATCAGCGGTCACGCCGGACTGTACGTCCATCCCCGCTTGCTGGCGGAATGGGACGCCGCTGCGCCGGCAGCGGTCCTGCAGGCGGCCGGCGGTACGGTCACCGACCTCACGGGTGCGCCCCTGCGCTTCAACACCACCATCGGCTACTGCCCTGGGTTGGTGTACTCCAAACGCCAGGACCACGGCGCCTTGATCGACCGCATGATCTCCGCCGGCGTGGGGTTGCTGCCGTGACCAAGCCCCGCTGCGTCGTCATCGCCGCCCTGGGTCTGCTGATGTGGTTGAGCGGTTGTGGCGGCACCCGTGCCATGCCGCCGGACCAGCTCGATCTGATCGCGTGGTACATCGAGGACGTGGTGCATGGCCAGGTGCGCAAGCCCGATGAACTGGTGCTGCCAGAGAGTTCGGAAGAGATGGAACGGATCGCCACCTGGCTGGCCGGCGGCACGGTGCGGGACCAGTACGTCCCACCACGCCAGGTGGCTTCGCGTCAGGAGCGCTGGCCGGCGCTCAAGGCCCTCTTCCTGCAGAGTCTGGTGGTGGTGCTCGATGACGGGTTGGTGGCCGCGACGCCCACACTCAAGAAAGAGGATCAGACCTACGTCCTGCCGGTGATCGACGGCGAGAACCTCGATCGTCGCGCGATCGACGCCCTGGTGATCAGCATGATCAGGGCCGACCGCGGCGAAGCTGCGCGCTGGCTCGCCCGCTCGGGGAGCGCCCGCGTCGCTCTCGATACCCAGGCCGGGGCCAAGCGCTGGGTGGGAAAATACTGAGCTCACGCGGACCCACTGGCCACCGCGTCATGGGCTCCAGTATGCGCCGGCCGAGCCGATGTGCCGTCCACCGGCAGGAGCAGATCCATGGCTGAGCCGCTGAAGAACGCCTTCTCACCCGCGCTGGTGGCGCGCATCGCCGACGAGGTGGCACGGGTCAATGCCTCCTTCGACCGCGCCACCTTCCTGCGCCAGGCGACGCGTGGACTCGCCGCGCTGGAGCTGACCGCACGGGCGCGGCAGGTGGCGGCCGCGCTGCGCGAACACCTGCCGCGCCCCTTTGATCAGGCACTGCGGGTGATCGTCGCCAGCCTGGGTCCGCCGCTGACCGTGACCGAAGGTTTCGGCATGAGCGTGTTCCGCTACCTGCCCCACGTCTACCTCATCGCGGAACATGGACCCCGAGAGACGCACCACCTCACCGCCAGCCTGGAGGCGCTGCGCGAGCTGACCCAGCGGTTCACCAGCGAATGGGGCATCCGGCCCTTCATCGAACAGCACCATGAGCACACCATGGCGGTGCTGGCGACCTGGGCACGGGACGACTCGGTGCATGTCCGTCGCCTGGTGAGCGAAGGCACCCGCGCGCGGCTGCCCTGGGCCGCGCGCCTGCGCTGTTTCCAGCATGATCCGACGGCGGCCATCACGCTGCTCGACCAACTGGTGGATGATCCGGAGGTTTATGTCCGCCGCTCGGTGGCCAATCACCTCGGTGATATCGCCAAGGACCATCCCGAGCTCGCGCTGACGACCGCCCGCCGCTGGCTGAAGCAACGCGACAGCGCGGAGCGGCGTTGGGTCGTAGGCCATGGGCTGCGCTCCCTGATCAGGACGGGCGACCCGCAGGCGCTCGGGCTCCTCGGCTTCGGCACACGACCACAGGTATCCCTGACGCAGGTGACCATCGCGCCGCGACGCGTGCGTATTGGCGGGCAGGTGACCATCCACGCCTTGCTGGTCGCGACCGGGGCCCTTCCGCAAGAGCTGCGCGTCGACCTGGTGGTGCACTATGCCAAGCCGAATGGCTCGACGCGGGCCAAGACCTTCGTCGTGACCCAGACGCGTTTGGCCCAGGGCGAGCAGCTTCCGCTCGTGCATGTGCTGAAGACCGCCGACCTCGCCACCCGGATCCACCATCCGGGAACCCATCGCCTGGAGTTGCTGGTCAATGGTGAGCGGCTGCCACTGGGACAGTGCGTCCTGATGCGGTGACGGCGGCGTGATCACGTCGACGGTGCGAGCGTTGTCATCGCTTCACCACCTCGGTGCATGAACCGGATGATGGATTTCCGGCGGCATCCGGCATCACCATCGCTCAAACCTGGAAGTCTTCGCTGCTCGCTTCTTGATCGCAGCGGCGCAGCACCTGGAATGGCACACATGACTTTGGGCATCAGACGCGTAGCAGTGACGGGCGGCAGCGGCAATGTCGGCCGTGCCGTGGTCGCTGAATTGGTGACCCGAGGACTGTCGGTGATCAGTATCGATCGCCGGGCACCGCTGCACCCCTTGACTCCGTTCCTGGTCCTGGATCTGCGTGAGCGCAGTGCCGTGCAGGCGGCCTTCGCGCAGGTCGACGCGGTCTGCCATCTGGGCGAGATCCCCAATCTGTGCGGCCTGCCGCCCGAGGAGGTCTTCGCCCACAATACTGCGGTGGCGTCCGCGGTATTCCAGACCGCAGCCGATCTCAAGCTGCAGCGCGTGGTCTATGCCAGCAGCATCCAGTACTACGGTTTCTGCGGCAGCAGCTCGGCGGTGCCGCGTTTCCTGCCGCTCGATGAAACCCATCCGCCGCAGCCACGACAGGCGTATGCGCTCAGCAAGGTGGTCAATGAGTCCTACGCCGCGCTCGTCGCCGAACGCGACGGGTTGTCGATCGCAGCGCTGCGCCTGCCCTGGATGAGCGATTGGAAACTCGATGGCAGCGCCGACTGGTCGTTCCTCGACCAGCCGACCCAGAGCGCGTTCGAGCTCGGCACCTACCTGCACATGCACGATGGCGCGACCGCCTTCGCGGCGGCGCTGCTGGCACCCCGCCCGGGCTTCGAAGCCTACAACGTGGTAGCGACCAATGTGCTCAGCAATCGCCCGGTGGCGGAAGTCCTGACTCAGGCGCACCCCACGTATCCGCCCCTACCCGCCAATTGGCCCGCATTCCGTTGCCCGTACGCCGACGCCAAGTTCCGTGACCACTTCCATTGGAGTCCGCAGGTGGACGCGCGCGAATGGCATCAGACGGCGTGCGTGCGCTGATCCGCGGTGGCTGGGAAGGAGAGAACCGCAAAGCCGCAAAGCCGCAAAGGCGCAAAGGCGCAAAGGGCACGATGGCCCGAGAGCGGGAACCGAGACCCTCGTCGAGCGGTTCGTCGCTGCGCCTCTTTCTTCTGCCCTTCGCTTCTGCCCTTCGCTTCCGCCTTTGCGCCCTGTGCGCCTTTGCGGTGCATGCCTTCTGCTCTTGTGCCCGCAGCGGGATCAGCCCGTACGGACGAACTGGATCGGCTCGTTGCCATCGACCGACAAGCACTGGCGGATACGCGCCAAGATGCCGGCCTTGTCCAGGCCGTGATTGGCCAATTGACGATCGCGCGACGCATGCGGCACGAGTTCATCGCGTACCCCCACCCGGCGGATGGTGAGGGCCAGATCACGATCGACGGCCGCCTCGGCGACGCAGGAACCAAAGCCTCCTGGAAGGGCGTGGTCCTCAAGTGTCAGCACCTGTCCATGGGTCAGGGCCAGCTCGCTCAGCAGCACGGTGTCGATCGGCTTGGCGAAGCGGGCATTCACCAGCGTGACGTTGGCGGCGTCCTCGGGCGACAGGTCGGCGATGGCCTCGAAGGCGGTCTTCACCGGCGTGCCGTAGGCCCACACCATCAGGCGACGTGAGCGGTCGGCGTCGCTGATGGTGGCATGGTGCAGTATTTCAGCACGACCGAAGGCGATCGGCGCATGTTCCCAGGCGATATCGGGGATCTCATCCTTGGGGTAGCGGATGAGATAGCCGGCCAGGCGCTGCTCGCTCTGGCGGTGCGTGTGCGCCCACCGCAGCATCGACACCAGTTCCTCGCCATCCTTGGGCGCGAGCAGGGCGAGCCCTGGGAAACAGCGGCTCCAACTGATGTCGTAAAGGCCTTGATGGGTTTCGCCGTCCTCGCCGACCAGGCCGGCACGGTCGAGGGTGACGACGATGCCCAGGTTGCGCTGCACCACCAGTTCCTGGAACAGCTGATCGAAACCCCGTTGGGCGAAGGTCGAATAGTGTGCCACCACCGGCAGCATGCCGGAGATCGCCAGGCCTTCGGCGAAACCGAAACTGTGCTGCTCGCAGATGCCGACGTCGTACATCCGCTCGGGGTACTTCTGGGCGAAGGCGCGCAGGCCAGTGCCCGAAGGCATCGCCGCGGTGATCGTCACCAGGCGCGGATCCTCGTCCGCCATGGCCAGCATCGCATCGGCGAACACCTGCGAGTAGGTGCGCCGGGTCTTGGCCTTGGGGTGGAAATAACCGGTATCGACATCGAAGCCCTTGGGACCATGGAAGGTCAGCGGATCAGCTTGCGACGGCTCCCAGCCACCGCCCTTCTTGGTCATGACATGCAGCAACACCGGACCACGCAGATCGGCGATGCGCGCCAGGGCGGCCTCGGTCGCGGCGAGGTCGTGGCCATCGACCGGACCGTAATAGCTGAAGCCGAGGTCCTCGAAGATGTACCCAGGGGTGACCAGCTTGTGGGCCGCCAGTTCGAGCGTCTTGGCGAAACGTTCCAGGCCTTTGCCGCGGGGAATGCGTTTGAGGGTCTTGACGAAACGCTCGCGCAGGCCCTGGAACATCTGACCGCTGCGGATGCGATCGAGGTAGGTGTGCAGGGAGCCGACCGGCGCATCGATGAAGTTGCCGTTGTCGTTGAGTACCACCAGCAGGTCGCTCTTGAGCTGGCCCGCATTGATCAGGCCCTCGAAAGCCATACCTCCGGTCAGCGAGCCATCACCGATCACCGCCACCGTTCGACGGCGCTGCTTCTGCGCGCGGTAGCCCTCAGCCACGCCGACACCGGTCGAGATCGAAGTCGAGGAATGGCCGACCTTGGCGAGGTCGTAGGGACTCTCCTTGGGATCGGGGAAGCCGCTGATGCCACCTTCCTGACGATTGGTGTGGAAGACCTTGGCGCGGCCGGTGACCAGTTTGTGCGGGTAGGCCTGATGGCCGACGTCCCACAGGATGCGATCACTGCTGAAATCGAACACCCGATGCAAGGCCAGGGTCAGTTCGATGGTGCCGAGGTTGGACGACAGGTGGCCACCGTGCTTCGAGGTGGTCTCCTTGATGCGGTAGCGCATCTCCTCCGCCAGCTGCTTCAGCTCCACTGGCGTGAAACGACGCAGGTCGGCCGGTGAGATCAAGCCATCGAGCAGGGGCAGCAGCTTCATGGGGGCCTAGGATAAAACAGGCCGACGCTGGGGAAGCGCCGGCCTGTCAGGTTGGGACGCGCGTGCCGAGAGGCACGCGTGGATTACTTGATGTCGATCTGGACGTCGTCGTCCTTGACCTCGGTCTGGATCTCGAAGCCTTCGACCGAGATCGCTTCGCCGACGTTGCCGGCCTGGTCGACCGCGGTGACCTTGATCTTGGCGGTCTTGGTGGCGATGGCGGGGATCTCAAAGCGGAAGGCGCTGTCGGTCGGCAGGCCCTTCCCGATCTCCTTCCAACCCTTGGTCGCGTCGGTCTGTAGGAAGACCGCTACCGAGTTGGCGGTGAGGTTGGCGTCCTTGATGCCGAAGGGCACCGCCACACGGTCGCCGGGTTTGAAGGCGCGACGTCCAGCGACGGCCTTGTCCGCTTCGACGATGCCCTGGGCCGACGACAGGGTGATGGCCGGGGCGGCGGTATCGACGATGAAGAGGAACTGGTCCTCGGCCTTGCCTTTGGGCGTGGCCGAGACGTTGCCGGCCTGATCGGTGGCGACGATGGCGAGGCGGTACTTGCCGTCGGTGGTGGCCTTCCATGCCACGCTCTTGAACGGTTCAGTGATGAAGGGGCCTTCTGCCCAGCTCGTGCCATCATCCTGGCTGATCCACAGGCGCGCGGCGCTGAGCCCGGCAGGACCGACGTCCACGACCTGGGTGTCGAGCGCAGTCTCGAGCTTGGCGCTGATGACCGGGCCGACCACGTGGCCGTTGGGATTTACCGAATCGACCAGCACGTTGAGGCTGTCCACCGTGCCGACGTTGCCGGCCTTGTCAGCGATCAGGACTTGGAGCTGGCCAGCGGTGGTCATGTCCTTGGGCACCGTCCACTCGTAGCTACCGGTGTTGGGAATGCCCTGCGCCACCACATCCCAGGTGCCCTTGCCGTCGCGCGAGTAGCGGATGGTGATGGGCGAGGCCTGGAGGTACTTGTCGGCCGCCTGCCATTTGACGGTGTACTTGGTACCGCCGCGCAGCTTGGCCTTCGAGGTGGGGAAATCGATCGCACCGGTGGGCGCGGTACGATCGATGATGAACTCGGCATGGTTCTTGGTCTTGGCTTCCGGCACCGGGGCCGCGAGGCCCGAGCTCAGGGTCTTGCGGAAGTAGAGTTTCCAATGCCCCTCGGTCGGCGCCCAGGTGATCGGCTGCTCCTTCGCGAAGACGATGCCGTGCTTCTGCCATTCGCCCCAGGCCTTGCCGTCGAAAGACGCATACCACAGCTCGCGCGAGAGCACGTCCGGCTCGTCACTCGAACGGGCGTTGATCGTCACTTCCTTGCGCGACCACACCTTGACCTGGCGGTCCTCGACCTGCTGGGTCTCCTCGGTGGCTGCCGTCACGACTGCCACTGCTGGCACGTCGGCGCTCGGCGCCACCGCGAGTGGGACGAACAGCAGGGCGGGGACGATCCAGGAGGCGGAGCGGCGGATGGACATGGTTCAATTCTCCGTGAGGCGGTTGATAGCGGCGCGGAACAGACGGACGCCATCGCCTTCGGCGCGGCGTGGTTCACGGGTCCAGCGCGGATGGTTCTCCCAGCGCAGGAACCGTTCGGGATGGGGCATCAGTCCAAAGACGCGACCGGTGGGGTCGCAAACGCCGGCGATGTCGTCGGTGGAGCCGTTGGGATTGGTGCCGCCGCTGTAGCGCAGGGCGATCTGGTTGCCTTTGGCGAGCTTGCTCAAGAGGCCTTTGTCCGCGACGAAACGGCCTTCGCCGTGCGCCACCGGCAGCTCGATCTCGAGGTCGTCGGGAATCCAGGCACAGCGTTTGGAGTCGCCGGTCAGGCGCACCCAGCGATCGGTATACACCCCGGAGGTATTATCGGTCAGCGTGGCCTGCTGGGTGGTATCGCCACCCACGCGCGGCAGCAGACCGGACTTCACCAGGACCTGGAAGCCGTTGCAGATGCCGATGGCGAAACCGCCGCGCTCGATGAAGCCGAGCAGTTCGTCGCGCAGCGCCGACATCAGCTCATTGGCGAAGATGCGACCGGAGGCCACGTCATCGCCATAGCTGAACCCTCCGGGAATGGCCAGCACCTGATGCTCGCGCAACAGGGCGGGTTTCTCCCGCAGACGGTTCACATGCAGAATGGTCGGCGTGGCGCCCACCAGTTCGAAGGCGTATGCCGTCTCGATTTCACAATTCGTACCTGCAGCACGCAGCACCAGCACCTTCGGCTTCATCCCGGCTCCTCAGCGAGGCGGCATTGAAGCGGGGAACAGGGCATGGTCAACGTGGGGCGCGCAGCGTCGGGTGCGGCGTGCGGCGTTTCGCTGTTCAACGCCCGTGATCGGGGCCGGGGCGCTGACGGTGGGGCCAGTGATCGCAGCCCCACACGCCGCACCGGCGGCACAGCCGCCTCAGCGCTCGATGACCCGCTCACCCGCGTCCTTGCTGACATGGGTGTGAAAATCGAGCTCCACCTTGGGCTTGTCCGGGTGGTTGGTGCGCACGACCACTTTCTCCTTGTGGTCTCCGAGCGGGAGGGCCGCCTCGTCACCACCCTGCGCGGTCGCGGTGATCAGGTAGCTGCCATCCGCCTGCGCTGTCGGGGTGAAACGCCAGAGCGTACCGGGATAGTCGATGCCGAGGATCTGCAGCCCGCCGGTGGGGAGCTCCTCGGGCGGGCAGCTGAGCCGCAGACGCTTACGCAGCCGGTTGGGCTCATCCGGACGGACCTTGGTGACGTAGCGGTAGATGTCCTGCCAGGCCCGGTCTTCGGGGCGGATCAAGGGGTCCATGCCCGGGCCGATGGCATCCACCTGGATACTCGGCCGGACCCGCCAATGCACTTCCACCTCGATCGACTCGAGGTCCGGATCGGTCAGGTAGATGCTGACGCCGACGCGGATGAGGCCGGAGCGGTTGCGATTGTCGACGGCGATGGTCAGCGTGGTGGTGGCTTTGGGCAACAGGAACGGATCGGCGATTTGCAGGGTCGCGCAGGTGCAGGTCGGATCGAGCAGCTTGACCTTCACCGCACGATCGTGCGGGTTCCGCACCGTGACGTTGGCCACGAAAGGCTCGTTTTCGCGCAACGTCGGCGCCTGCTCGGGCCCCTGGACATTGCGGTTCTCAACCACCACGGCGGCCACGGGCGCGAGCACTAGGCACAGGAGCAACAAGAGGCGATGCATGGGAAGCTCCAGAAATGGCAGGCAGTCAACGCAGCAGGCGCGGAGAGGGTTCACTGGGAGCGCGCCGCCACTAGGACCGGCTGTCGTCAGTCTGCGACCGTCCGCCGCAACACCGCCTCGGCAAGGGCGGTGGCAACTGCCAGCGGCGGAGTGTGTGGGGCGAACAGCAGCGTGGCGAGCAGGGGCAGGCCGGTCAGGGCCACCAGTTCGCTGGCGGCAGTGCGCACCGCCAGCGAATCGTCCACCGCGGTGTGATGGTTGAGCACCAGGCCCAGCACGCGGATTCCGCGTTGGCGTGCCGTCTCCACCGTCAGGCAGGTGTGGTTGAGAGTGCCGAGGTGCGGCCGCGTGACGATGACCACCGGCAGACCCGCCGCGGTCACCAGATCGGCCACGGTCTGACGCTCGCTGGTGAGCGGCACCAGCAGGCCGCCAATCCCCTCGACCACCAGATCGTGCGGATCCGCGACGCTCGGCCGGCAGTGATCGACCGCCGCCACCAGCTCAGCCAGCATGATCCGCACACCTGCCTGCTGGGCTGCCAGATGCGGCGAGGCGGGCTCGGCAAACTGGCGGGGACATATGCTCGCGGCCGGCTGTCCATCACCCACCAGACGACCGAGCTGACGGGCATCCTCGGCCGTGCCGCCATCCCATCCACCACAGGCGACGGGTTTATGCACCCACACCCGCCGGTCGATGCTGCGCAGCCCAGCGACCAGCAGTTCGACCACCCGGGTTTTGCCCACCCCGGTATCGGTGCCGATGACCATTATCTGAAGCGGCTGCGAAGGTGGTAAAACACGGTCTTTCGTGGGTGAAACCATGGAATTAACCGCATTTCCCTGCAAGCGGACGGTTGAATCCGCGGCAGCGTGACTATGGTCTCCGACCCGCAGCGGCAATCGGGCTCCGGTCCGGCCACACCCGTCTTGCCACCGCCACCCATCACGTCGATCGACCAGCGTCAGTCACCAAAGGCCCACCTCATGCCGACCTATGAATATGCCTGCCCCAAATGTGGCATCGTCGAAGCCTTCCAATCGATCAAGGAGCCCGCCTTGACCAAGTGTCCGACCTGCAAGAAGGCCAAGGTCCAGCGCATGGTCTCCCTGGGCGGTGGCGTGATCTTCAAAGGCTCTGGTTTCTGGGAGACCGATTACAACCGCAGCACTGATTACCAGGCCAAGCACAAGGCCGAGGGCGCACCCGCGACGGCGAATCCGGACCAATCCAAGACCAAGAATGACACCGCCGAGCCCAAGGCTGCGCCCGAGCCCAAGCCGGCTTCGGAACCGAAGGCCGCGCCTGCCCCGAAAAGTGCGCCGCAATCAAAGCCGGCAACCACGACTCCCAGGTCCTCGTGACTTTGATCACCAGCGTCCGACGCGCTGTCGCGCGCCGCCGGTTCACCTCGTTTCGACTCAACCCAAGATCCGGCAGCCGGTTTGGACGATCAACGAAAGACGGCAGGCAGGCCGTCAAGAATGGGGCAATTTGCCCAGGTGAGCCGGAAACCGTGAAACCCGACGCCGCAGCATTGGTCACATTGACCTAGAATATCTAGCCAATCGCTGGCACGGGACGTGCATAGGCGCAGCACCCGCGGGTCCACCCCGGGCACCATCAACTTCATTTCGATCACTCTCTAAAGAACTCCCAGGAGCATCCCCATGCCAGCTAAGACGATCGTCTTCAACGAAGCCGTGCGCGACAAGATCCGCAGTGGCGTCGAGAAGCTCGCCCGCACCGTCAAAGCCACCCTCGGCCCCTCAGGCCGCAACGTGGTCATCAACAAGAGCTGGGGCAGCCCCCAGGTGACCAAGGACGGCGTGACCGTTGCCGAGCAGATCGAATTCCGCTGTCCGTTCGAGAACATGGGCGCGCGCATGGTGCGCGAAGTCGCCTCCAAGACCGGCACCCAGGCTGGCGACGGCACCACCACCGCCACCGTGCTCGCCGAAGCGATCTACTCGCAGGGCCTCAAGGCCGTCACCGCTGGCGCCAACCCGCTCGACCTCAAGAAGGGCATCGACGCCGCCGTCGCCGCCGTGATCGCCAACCTGGAAAAGCAGGCCACCAAGGTGAAGGGTGATTTCAAGATCATCGCCCAGGTCGGCTCGATCAGCGCCAACAACGAAGAGGCCATCGGCAAGCAGATCGCCGACGCCATGCAGAAGGTCGGCGAGGACGGCGTCATCACCATCGAGGAAGGCAAGGGCCTGAAGGATGAAGTCGATGTCGTCGAAGGCATGCAGTTCGACCGCGGCTACGTCAGCCCGAACTTCATCACCAACGCCGACCACCTGACCGCCGAACTGGAAAACCCCTACATCCTGATCCACGAGAAGAAGATCAGCTCGGTGCAGGAACTGGTGCCCCTGCTCGAGAAGGTGGCCAAGGCCAACCGCTCGCTGCTGATCATCGCTGAAGAAGTCGAAGGCGAAGCCTTGGCCACCATGGTGGTCAACAACATGCGCAAGGTCCTCAAGTGCTGCGCCGTCAAGGCGCCGGGCTACGGCGATCGCCGCAAGGCCATGCTCGAAGACATCGCCACCCTCACCGGCGGCCGGGCCATCTTCGAGGACCTCGGCATCGAGCTGAAGAGCATCGAACTGAGCGACCTCGGCACCGCCAAGTCGGTCAAGGTCGAGAAGGAAGCCACCACCCTGATCGAAGGCGCCGGCAAACGCGCCGACGTCCAGGGCCGCATCAAGGCCATCCGCAAGGAGATCGAAGGCACCAAGAGCGACTACGACAAGGAGAAGCTCCAGGAGCGCCTGGCCAAGCTCGCCGGCGGCGTCGCGGTGATCCGCGTCGGCGCGGCCACCGAGGCCGAGATGAAGGAACGCAAGGACCGCGTCGATGACGCCCTGCACGCCACGCGCGCCGCCGTCGAAGAAGGCATCGTCGCCGGTGGCGGCACCGCCTACCTGCGCGCGATCGAAGCCATCACCAAGCTGAACCTGGAAGGCGACGTCAAGCACGGCGCCGACATCATCAAGGCCGCGCTGCGGCTGCCGACCATGACCATCGCCGAGAACGCGGGTCAGGAAGGCGAAGTGATCGCCAACGCGGTCCAGAAGCTCAAGGGCAACTTCGGCTACAACGCCAAGACCGGCGAGTATCAGGACCTGGTCAAAGCCGGCGTCATCGATCCCGTCAAGGTGTCGAAGAGTGCGCTGATCAATGCGACCTCGGTCGCCACGCTGCTGCTCAACACCGAAGCCATGATCGCCGAGATCAAGGAGCCCAAGAAGGACAAGGGCGGCGGAGGTGGTCACCACGATGAAGGCGGTGGCATGGGCGGAATGGGTGGCATGGGCGGAATGGGCGGCGGGGACTTTTAGTTTTGGTTGGGGGGCTACGGCCCCCCGTGAACGGCCTCCGGCCTGCCCCCTACGCTCGACCTCACTAAAGCTTCGCCTCCTTTCTCTCCAACCTAATCAACAAACATCACTCAAGGAATATTCCCATGGCCAGCGCCGCCAAATCAGCCTCCAAGACCACCATCAAGCCGCTCGACGATCGTATCGTCGTCACGCGCACCGAAGCCCAGGCGAAGACCGCTGGCGGCATCTTTCTGCCCGAGAATGCCAAGGAAAAGCCGCAGGAAGGCAAAGTCCTCGCCGTCGGCCCTGGTCGCCTGCTCGATGACGGCAGCCGCTCGAAGCCCGATGTCGCGGTCGGCGATCTCATCCTCTTCGGCAAGTACAGCGGTACCGAGCTGACGGTCGATGGCGTCGACATCATCATCCTGAAGGAAGGCGACATCCTCGCCAAGCTCGGGTAGCTATTTTCCACCGGGGGGCTCGGCCCCCCGGCAACGGCCCTCCGGGCCTGCCCCCCTTTAATTCTTTAAACACACACACTCTCCTAGGAAAACACTCACATGGCCAAGCAGCTCATGTTCGGCGAAGATGCCCGCCGCAAGATTCTCACCGGCATCCAGACCCTCAACGACGCGGTCAAGGTCACCATGGGACCGACCGGCAAGGTCGTCATCATCGAGAAGTCCTTCGGCGCCCCCAATGTCACCAAGGACGGCGTGACCGTCGCCAAGGAGATCGAGTTCAAGGACCCATTCGAAAACATGGGCGCGCAGATGGTCAAGGAGGTCGCTGACAAGTCCTCCAAGGTCGCCGGCGACGGCACCACCACCGCCACCGTGCTCACCGAAGCCATCTTCCGTGAAGGCCTCAAGGTCACCGCCAGCGG
>JANPIY010000827.1:0-10171 GCA_031425255.1 Planctomycetota bacterium | reverse complement strand
CCCTCCGCCGCTGGGCCGAGCAGGCCGATCCGACTTTCGATGGTGGCGCCGCCCTCGCCCGCTTTTCCGACACCGTGCGCCTGCCTGAGGGCGCCTCGGGGTCGGTGCGCGGTTCACGACTCGGCGAACTGGTGGCACGTTGCACGGTCGAGATCGGTACGGCCACGTTCTATACCGCTGTGCGCGAGTCGGTGGTCGAACCGGTGCTACGCGAGATCTGCCGGCGCATCGCCGGCGACGAGGCGCGTCATTACCGCCTGTTCCTCGACCACGCCCGCCGTTACCGCAGCACCAGGCCGCGTTGGCGGATGCACGGCGTCGTCCTCGGCCGCATCGCCGACACCGGGGATGACGAACTGGCCTTCGCCTGGCATGCCAGCGGAGCCCATGGGCGGTATCGACGGCGCCGTGCGGGCGCTGCGTTCCACTGCGCCAGCCTCCGTCGCTACCGGGCGACCCACATCGAGCGTGCAGCGCGTCTGGCCGCGCAGGCGGCGGGGTATGCCAACGATGGCTGGCTGGTCGGGCTGGGAGCCAGCCTGGGTTGGCGGGTCCTGCGGCGGCAATTGCGGTGGGCGGGGACGGTGGCAGCACGGGAGCCGGCCCGCACCGGCGGCAAGGGAACGGACTGACGGCATCTCAGCGAAAGCACAGCGCGGGAGCATCAGGGATGCGGATCAGGAATGATGCGCCGGCAGACGATGGACGATCTCCTGGGGCTCCTTGTCACTGCGTAGTCCCATGAAGACCGGATGGCGGAGCGCCCCGTCGTGGGTCCATTCGCTGTACTGGATCTGGGCGACCAGATGCGGTTTGCACCAGATGATGTCGCGGTTGCGCGGAGGTCCGCCGATGACGGGAGCGACATCCGTCTGCAGCCGACGGAGCGCCTTCTCGAGGTGCATGCGATCGTCCTCGCTGAATCCGCTCCCCACCTTGCCGCAGTAGCGCAGGTGGCGCGCAACGCGCGCGTCCGCGGCCGACGGATAACACCCCAGCAGGAGCGAGCTCAGCCCGTGTTTGCCACTCGACCAATAGCCGACGATGAGGAATTCCTCGCTCTGGTTGAGCTTGATCTTGACCCAGTCCGGTGAGCGGTGACCGCTGCGATACACGCTGGTCAGGCGCTTGGCGATGATCCCCTCCATGTGGGTCTTGTGCATGATCGCCAGCAGTTCCTTGCCATCCGGGTGGACCGGTGGGACCTGCCACGCCGGCCCGTTGAGCGACATGGTGTCGAGGATCGCGCGGCGATGCAGGTAGGCGAGGTCGCAGGTCGAGCGCCCGTCGTAATGCAGCACATCGAAGATCATGTACTGCAGCGATTGCTGTTTGGCGTCCCACCGGCGCATGCGGGGGATCCCGCCGAAGCGTGGCATGCGCGTCTGCAGCGCGCTGAAGCTCGGCCGCCCGGAGCGGTCCATCGCGACGATCTCGCCGTCGAGCAGCACCGGGCGTCGTAAGGCTTTTTGCAAAGGAGCGATTTCGAAGAAGCGTTTGGAGAGATCGATGCCATTCCGACTGCAGAGCAGGAACTTCTGTCCATCCCAGCGCGCCAGCGCGCGATAGCCGTCCCACTTCACCTCGTAACCGTAATCCAGCGCATCACGCGGCATCTTGCCCAACGTCGCCAGCATCGGAGCGCTGCAGCCAGAGGGCATCGGGCTCGACTCGACGGTCTGCAGCAGGGCGCGTGCGGGCGAGCGCACCGGCAGAGGCATGGGTCGCTGGGTGCGGGGTGAGCGCATGCGGATAATCTTGCGACGAGCGTGCCAACCGGGTGCTCTCCAAAGAACCTGCAGGGAATGTCGCAGCGCCATCAATAAGCAGTGCGAGGTGTGCAGTTCCGCACCTCGCACCGCTCCCTTCAGGATCAGTTGATCGCGCGCAGCAACATCTCCGGTTCGGCCAACAGTCTCCCGACCATGGCTCCGGCGATCAGAGCGAGGAGGCCGCCCGCATCGACCCGGGTTCCCCCCTGCGAGCTGACCGTGGTCAGGAAACCGAAGGCCTTGGCGTCACGAAGGCCGTGATGATAGGTGGTGAGCAACCGTTGCTGATCGTCCGGCATCAGCATGGCGGCGAAGGGCAGCGCCTGGGCGATCAGCGCTTCGGGACGCAGGATGGCGCAGAAGCCGACCGGTTCCTGCGACATGGCCGCGAACGCCCGTTGCACCTCGGGGTGTTTCCCGAACCCGCCACTCTCACTTACGCCAGCGAGCCCATCAGGCCGCGTGGTGCAGATCAGCGTGCCATCACGCCAGCCGATGGTCAGGGCCCCGTAGGTGATGGATTCGCCGCCAGCCGGCGCGCCCAGAGATGTCAGCAGCGGCTGAGCGGCCTCGCTGGGCATATCGACGAGTATGGACAGCGTCGGAATGGGAGTCCCGGGCTGGACCCAGCAACGCGCTTGTCCATCGATGCGGAAGATCGCGTCCAGCGCCTGCGACAGGAGGCGCCGGGTGTCCTCCACCTGAACGAGCACCGAACCCTTGACGCCAACGGTTTCCGGGAGCTTCTGCGATGGCACTGCCGCTGGCGTCGTGGCCGGTGGTGGTGGCAGGGGCGCTGCCAGCTCCTTACGCAGTTCATTCAGCATCTCGTTGCCGGCACTCGACTCGGGCGACAGCGCCAGAACGGCACCGAACAGCGCATCGGCAGGCATGCGCGAAAAGATCGCGCGGTCGACCACCGGCAGCGGTGCTGTTGCTGCCGGTGCCGCCTTGCCAGTGGCGGTGGCAGAGGCGTGTGTGCGCAACGCCAGGCGTATGCCATCGTCGGCCACTCGCAGCGTCAGCGTCAGTCGTTCGGTGAGACTGCCGCTTCCCGTCCCGTCATCCTCGAGCATGCGCATTTCGACATCGGCCTCTGGATGGCCTGGCTGCATCAGCGCAGCGGGCACCTCGCTGCTGCGCGCAGCCGCATCGGCATCAGCGGACCATTCCAGCCGAGCGCCGTGCATGCGCACCAGGGCCCGGTTCTCGCGAGCCTGAACCACCCAGCCATCCGCGTCGGCGGTGACCGGCATGCCGGCAAGGGTTCCCCCACTCAGGACATCACGGATGGCGAGCAAGGCGGGTGCATCCTCGCTCGCCGTGTGCAGCCAGCCACGCATGGTGGGAAGCCGAACGCCCATAAAGGTATCAGTCAGGTTTGTGGTGGCCCCCTCCACGTTCGTGGGATCCATAGCTGAGGTTTCGGTGGTACGCTCGCTGTCGAGCAGGAGTGCCATGCGCTCCGTGGGCGACAACACCGACACGAGATCGGCGGCCATCTCCGCGCTGCGCACCGACCGCAGGCCATCCAACCACGGCTGTTTCAGGTCGGCGGGGATGACCGCAATTTCCGGCAGGAGCTCCAGTCGCGCGGCTGTGCGCGCCCCATCCGCGATGTTCAGCACATACCAAGCATGTATATGGGCGGGATCCCGCAGCGGTGCCGGGGGAGCGGGTGCAACCGGCAATGGCGGGCTCGTGGCGACCGCATCGGTGCCGACAACGCCTGGTGAGGTGAGCGACATCCTGCCGGATTCGTTGGTCGCAGAGGGTGCCGGGAGGTGAAAGGCGGTGACGGCGGCACCGACACCGAGAAGCAACGTCGAGCCGATGGTGATGAGTGGAAGCATGAATGGAGTTCCTTGACGCGACCAGCGGAGGGCACGTGCGGAAACGACGCTGACCGCGCCACCATCTCCGCCGGCAGGAGTCAGATCGCCCAGATGGTCGGTCAATGATGCCGGCACCATCGTGGCCGCCTCGGCTTGGAGTGCCGTCGCCAGCGCGAGCCCACCCACCGGAACCCCACGGGCGATCAGGCCCGTGCGTAGGCGATCGAGCCCACGCTGGATCCGTGCATGCACGGTCCGCAGCGGCGAGCCCTCATGTGCCGCCACCTCCGCCAGGGTATGCCCGGCCAAAAGGTGGAGCTGGATCGCGGTCCGTTCATCCGCCGGGAGCCGGGCCAGCGCGTCATCGAGGTGGTCCTTGATGTCGCGCATGGTCGCCTCTTCGGTGGTATGGGGCTGCGGCGCAGAAGATTCCGCCCGGCGACGCCGGGCGAGATCACGGCGCGCATTACGGATCACGTTTTCCGCCACTTTCAGCAGCCAGGCCGCGAGGACCGGGCTGGCGACCGCCTGGGCCCGCTTACGCGCGAGCACCAGGAAGACCGCCTGGGTGGCGTCATCGGCATCACCGGCGCCCAAGGCGCGCCGGCAACGGGCGTAGATCAGGGGCAGGTACCGGGCCACCACATCGGTGAAACCGCGGTCCTCCCCCTTTTCCCACGCCTGGAGCATGGCCTGTTCGTGATCGGCATCATTGACGTGGTCCATCTGCGAGGACTCCTACACCGTCCTGTGTCCGTGGCGGTGGGATTTTTCATCACGACTTTACCCCAGCCACGCTCCGCCTGCCGTTACCAAAGGGCGGGGGAGGACGGTGGCAAACGCGGCCACGGTCATCATCGGCTGCTACGGGTGAGGCAACGGGAGGGAAACCTCGACGGCGCCGCTTTCCTCGTCGTCGTCTAATCCGGGTCGCCGGCCTGGCGCGAGGGAGGCGATTTGAGTAGGTCGCGGATCACCAGGCCTTGGGCCCGGGCCCTCACCGCTTCCGAGTTCATGGCTGCCGATTGCTCGGTATCGCCTCGGCTCCCAGCCACCTGCGCAGCGCGTTCCGCAAGCATGGCTTCGTGTTCCAGCGCGACCACGGCCGACCACAGCGCAGCCTCCCGGGTCTCGGTGTGGCCCTCGAGGAGCGACATCATCGAGAAGGCGTGGCCGACCAGGCAGCGGAAGCGCACCAGCCGTTCCGTGCCGGTCTTGATCTCACGCAGCGGGCCATCGCAGTCAGGGCAGACGTAGACCACTCCAGGAATCTCATGATCCGCTTCGATAGGCATCGCATCCCCGCTCGCAGGTATGGAAGTGAGATGGGAGAGCAACGAAGCGATCTGTTCCAGTGGCACACAATGGTCCACGGCCACGCCATCCTGTGCGTTCTTAGGCATATCCGGATACTCGGCCCCAGCAGGATCCTGCACGACAGCGAGGCCGCCGGCACGTTTGATGGCCCACAGACCGGCCGTACCGTCATCCAGGTTGCCGGTGAGTACGACGCCGATGACGCGCGAGCCGAAGGCCGTGGCGGCGGATCGGAAGAGGGTGTCGACGGCCGGACGGCTGCGGTTCTCCTTCGGCCCCTGGGCGACACTCACCCGGCCATCCTCGAACTGGAGATGGAAGTCCGCCCGCGCAATCCGCACTTCACCATAGGCGATGTCCTCGCCGTCGCTCGCCGTCGCTATGCGTAGGTGCGCATGGCGGGAGAAGATTTCGGCGAGCAGGTTCTGCGAACGCCGATCGATGTGCAGGACGACGAACACCGCCGCCTGCAAGCCCGCGGGAAGCGCCGCGAGCACCGTCTCCAATGCTTTCATGCCACCGGCGGAAGCACCGATGACGATGATGTCGTGTCCGCCCATAGCGCGTCAGCCTTTCGAGAGAGAGAGAGAGAGAGAGAGAGAGAAGGAGAACGTCGACCCGGCGGTTGCTGGAACCGGCTTCGGCGACGTGCGGTGGCACAGAGGGTTCCTGCGCTTGTCAGAGAGCGACAAGAGAGCCCTGAGATCGCTGAATGCAATGGACTATTCTGTGGAAACAACCCTGCGTAATCGTTCCGTCACCGCTGACGCGAATGCGGAACAAACGCGTGCCCAGATGATGAATGGAGTCGGATACAAACGACCGAACCGCGGCACGGCGTTTGAGGTGAAGCTCCCGGGCACAAAGGAAAGCCGGGTACGGGTCAACCTCCTTCAGCAAGGCGGCTGCCCACGGATGCAGCGGAGGCCCGCCGCGCCGCCGCGACCTTGCGCCTCAGCGGGTACGTCGGCACGCTAGGCACCTCAGTGGGCGGTCGCGATGTGCTGCTGCCCCTGTCATCACCGGAGCCTGCCCTGGCCACATTCCTTCACTGTTGGCGTCGCGGCACATCCCCTCGGCCGCTTGGTGCCACCTTCATGCGTCGGCGGTCGCGGTGACCGGGGTCCCGCCCCGCACCCGTGGTCCGACCCTGCTGCAGGTGGCCGAGCGTGCCGGAGTGAGCAAATCTGCGGCCGCGGCCGTCCTCAGCGGACGGGCGGTCGAGCGCCGCATCGGCACGGCGTGTGTCGCGCGCGTCCGCTCAGCCGCCGAGGCTCTGGGATACCGTGGCAACTACCATGCGACGACGCTCGCGACTGGGCGTTCATCGACCATCGGCCTGACCGTGGGGGCTGGCGTCTCCGGCATCCTCGGCAACGAGTTCTGGGCCGCGATCGCTGGAGGAGTCGAGTCGGCTGCGCGTCTACGCGGCTACGACGTGCTGCTGGCGGGCGGCAGCAATTCCAGCGAGGCACTCGACCATGCCAGGAAGCTGCTCGAGACCGGGCGCATCGATGCCCTGGTGGTCCTGGGCCAGTTGTTCCCCGCCATTCCTCCCGCGCTCATGCGCCTGCCGCAACCGGTGGTGGTGATCCGCGGCGAGAACGATGTCTGCGCATCTTCCGATGTCCGGCTCGATCCGGCGCCCGGCATCGCCGCCGCAGTGGCGCACCTGGCGGCGCTCGGGCACCGCACGGTGCTGTGGATCGACCTCGCGCGCGGGTCGGGGGTCACGCTGCCGGAGCGCCGCGCGGCATTCCGTGCCGCCATGCGCGCTCACAAACTGACGGTGCGTGAACTCACCATCCCTGATCCGGAGTATGTTCCACCCCGCCTCGACGAGGCGTTGACCATGTTCCAGGCCAAGCTCGCACGCTTGAAGTTGCCGCCCGAGGCGACCGCCGTCTTCTGCTACAACGACCTCGTCGCGCTCGCCCTGCAAGGCCTGCTCAGCGCACGTGGGGTGCGCGTACCTGCTGATCTGTCGGTGGTCGGTTTCGATGATCTGCTCGCTGCGGTGGCGTCGCCGCCACTCACCACGGTCAGTCATCGGCTGCCAGAGATTGGCGCGACAGCGGTGGAAGTCGCACTCGGACTGCTGACTGGCAAACCCTCGTCTGCGGTGCCTCTGGTACCGTCGCAACTGGTGGTGCGGGCCAGTACCGCCCGCCCAGGCCCGGTCTCCTAGAGCCAGCGTCGACGGTGGTCGCGTATGAGCCACGGAACCGCGCCGACGACGTGAGATGAACCGCGAGGCTTGTTCTCGGGAACATCAACGCCTAATTGCTCCACCGGTATAGCAAAGCGAAACTCCCCCGAGAAGACTGACACCATGACCATGCCGCTGACCCGCCGCGCCACTGCCGCCGCGCTTTCCCTCCTCATTGTTCCAGGGCTGCTCGGCCTGGGATCGTGCGAGGCAGCCAGCGGGGACGGCTATGTCTTCGGCGGGGATCAGACCTGGGCCTTCACCTACCCGGCCGACGGCATGCGCGAGGGCGCCCTGCTCGATCTGCGCTCGCTCAATGAGAAGGTCGCTGGTGAGAAGGGCTTCGTCACGGTCTCCCAGGACGGCGACTTCCTCGACGGCGCCGGCAAGCCGCTGCGTTTCTGGGCCATCAATGCCAAGTCCGATTTTGAGAATCCTGCGGACTTCGAGAAATCCGCGCGTTTCCTCGCCAAGATGGGCGTGAATCTGGCGCGGCTGTTCGTCGAACTCACGCCCGAGGATGGCAAGCTCGAGGTACCCAACGCCAAGGCCATCGACAATGGCTGGCGTGCCCAGGCGGCATTTAAGCAGCAGGGGATCTACGTCGTCATCTGCCCCTTCTGGAAGATGACCCCGAAGGCTTCGCAGGGCATCGAAGGTTACAGCGGGGATGCCGAAAGCTGGGGCGTCGGGTTCTTCAATCCGGCATTCCGCACCGCCATCAAGGCGTGGACGACCAAGCTCCTCGGCGAGAAGAACCCCTATACCGGCATGCGCCTGGCGGACGACCCCGCGCTCGCGGTGATCTGCACCCAGAACGAGGACAGCCTGCTGTTCTGGACCTTCGGCGCCATGAAGGAGCCGCAGAAGCGGCACTTCGCCAAGCTGTTCGCCGCCTGGCTGGTGAAGAAGCATGGCAGCCTGGACCAGGCGCTGACCGCCTGGGGTGGCGAAAAAGCGGACGGCGACGATTTCGCCAGCGGCACGGTCGGCCTGCTCGCCACCTACAACATCAATGTGGCTCCCACCGGCAAAGCCAACCGCGCCGCCGACCAGGTCGAGTTCATGGCCCGCACGCAGTACGACTACTATCAAGACCTGCACGCGCACTACCGTTCGCTCGGCTGCAAGCAGCTGGTCAATTCCAGCAACTGGATAACCGCCGACCCCTTGCGCCTGAACGACGTCGAGCGCTGGAGCTACACCGGTGACGAGGTCATCGCGGTGAACAAGTACTACGGCAGCAGGCACGAGGGCGACAACAACGGCTGGCGTATCGACCCGGGCCATACCATCGCGAATGAGACCGGCGTTCGCGACCTGCGCGGACTTCCCACCAACCTCAAGCAGGTCGCCGGCCGTCCGATGATGATCACCGAGTCATCGTGGGTGAGCCCCAACCGCTACCAGGCGGAGGGCCCGTTCTTGATGGCAGCCTACCAGTCGCTGACGGGCGTCGACGCGTTCTTCTGGTTCGCCCAGACGTCGACCTCGTATGACGAGGACCTGGCCATCAACATGCCCTTCATCACCCATCAGGACCAGCATCCGCCATTCAAGTGGAGCTGTTCGATCCCAGGGATGATTGGGGCCTTCCCGGCCAACGCCATCGCCCTGCGCCGCGGCTACATCGCCAAGGCCAAGCCGGTGGTGCACGAGGCGCGCTCGTTGAAGAGCATCTTCCAGCGCCAGTATCCGATCATCGCCGAGGATGCCGCATTCGACCCGAACCGCCGCGAGGGTGGCGAGGCGCAGGCGCAGGCGGAGAAGAACAAGCTCACGGGCGGTGTCGATCCGTTCGCCTTCCTGGTCGGACCGGTCGAGGTCGAGTACGGCGCCGACCCCGCCAGGACGGTGGTCTCTCCCGACCTCGCCAAGCACATCGACAAGGCCAAAAAGGTGATCACCAGCGCCACCGGCGAGATCACCATGGACTACGGACGCGGCGTGTGCCTGGTCGACACACCGAAGAGCAAGGGCGTCTGCGGTTTCCTCAAACAGGCCGGTGGCAGCTTCGCGCTCACCGACGCCGTCATCGCCAGCGGCAACCGCTACGCCGCGATCAACCTGGTGGCGATGGACGACCAGCCGCTGGCGACCTCCCGACAGGTGCTGATCCAGTACGGTTCGATCGCCAAGCCGACCGGATGGACGACCAAGGATCTCGGCAAGGACAAGGAGGAGATCGTCAACGTCGGCCGCAAACCGTGGCAGGTGGTGAAGGCCGAGGTCACCGTGACGCTCACCAATCCGACGCTCGCCAAGGCGGTGGCACTCGACCCCGCGGGGTTCGCCACCCCCACCCAGGTGCGCTTCGAGCGCGTGGGTGGAAAGCTGGTGGTCATGCTGCCACCGGATGTCCTCTACGTCCTGTTGACGCCGTGACGCACGCGTGGTCGCAGGTCGGCTCCCGGCGTCAGACCCCCGTGCTGGGGCACGTCGGTGACCTCGGCATCTCGCATGAAACGTGTCGCATGAAACGTGTCTCGGCGCATCGCTGTCCACCGCGTACTCGGAAGTGACCATGACCATCCGCCACCTGGCTCTGTTCCTCCTGATCGCGACCTTGCCGGCCGCCGATTACTACGTCGCCCCTGGTGGCAACGATGGCAATCCCGGCACCAGCATCGCCAGCCCGCTCGCTACGGTGAGCGCGGCCTTGGCGAAGACCGCTGACGGGGACCGGGTCCTGCTCGCGCGTGGCGGGACCTACCGCGGCACCTTCACGGTTCCTGACGGGCGGACGCTCACCGCCTATGGCAGCGGCGCGCTGCCGGTGGTCACTGCCAGTGCGACGGTGACGCTGACGGGCGGCGGTACGATCAAGACCGCCAGTGTCGCTGCGTCAGTCGATGCGGTGTGGATCGACGGCACCTTCGCTCCGCTCGCGCGGTATCCGAACACTGGCTGGCTGACCGTGGATGACGGCTCTACCGCCACCTCGCTGGTCGATGCCGGGCTCAAGTCACGGGCCGCCGGCCGTTTCAATGGCGCGCAGGTACGCTGGCGCCGGTGGACCTGGTGGTGGGAGACGCGTC
>JANPIY010000826.1:0-14686 GCA_031425255.1 Planctomycetota bacterium | reverse complement strand
CTCACGCTTCTCTTTCCAAGCAGCACGGACTCGTTTTGATTTGGTGGCTGATTCCTCGTTGGCGCGAGCCATCACCATAATGGACATCATGAGAGGCATGAAGTTATCCTCCATCTTCTCATAACTGTATTCAGTGTTGTTATCGCCTAAGGTTACGATGATGATGCCTGCATTGATAATTGAGATAAATGAAGGCAGAGCTTTCAAGACAGCTTCACGACTGAGACGGTCCAATGACTCCACCAGCAAGTACGAACCCTTCGGAATCTTGCCGGAATTGACCAGAGCCAGAAAGCCGCCGAGCGCAGCGTTCTTGTTGTCTCCTTTAAAAGCTGAGATGCCGGCGTCTGTGATCTTCAGCGAGTCATCAATGGTGAGCCCTCTGGCGGATGCCCATGCGTCTGCTGCTGCTGTCTGGCGTCGGCGAGAGTCGCCCTTGGCTTGCTCTGGGGTGGAGAAGCGAAGATAGCTGTAGACACGTGCGTTGGGCATGATGTGCATGGTAGCTCCAGAGTGTGCTAATACCATATGCACATGAGCAGGTGCAGCAGCCCGCTCTGACGGAAGACCTCTTTTTCAGGCGGATCACCCAGACCGAGGATCAACGTGCCGCCCAGCTCGTGGTGATCGCCGAGCCGCGCCAGCGCGCTCCAGGCCCAACCGCGTGGACCCGCTTCGCGTCTGGTGAGCACGGCGACGTCGACCGCTTTGAGGTCATCGCCCCGAGCACCCCGTTGCCAGACGCCACGCACCCGCACGTGGTCGCCGGGCATCAGGCCGAAGGCATCCGCCGCGCGCACGAAGATCCGGCGCGGTGGCGCGTACCCGGTCGGCGCTTCGACGGTGTCGGGATGGAGCACGAAGCCTTGCGAGAAGCCGCCCCATTTCACCGAGGTGACCGTGCCGGTGACGGCCAACAGCCGCGCCTCGTCGAAGGCGGCCCGTCGGCCCCAGCCCTCGCTCAACACGCCGCCGAGCAGGCAGGCGGTGGCGAACAGCAGCCAACGTCCGGCCCACGGATAGACGCCGGCCAGGGAGACCGCGAGCAGCGCCAGCGGCAGGCCGAGGAACCACCAGCACGAGCTCGGTGACCAGGTGGTGCCGAGGGCGAAGGAAAGGGCGGTGGGACAGAGGCCGCCACTGATGAGGCCGAGGGCCACCCAGGGCAGCCAGGGGCGCAGCGCCAGGCGCGGTGGCGCCAGCGAGATGTCAGGCGGTGCGGCTGGCGGGGTGGAGACCATGCCCCGCCAGCGTGACGGGGCGCGCTCCGGCGTCGAGGTGGTGGCGGGGTGGGCGTACGGGGTCGGCAGTCAGAGACCGCCGACTCGTCACACCGCCAAGTGGCTCGTCCCGGCCAGCTTGGCGTGGTAGGGCGCGAGGGCAGGCTTCACTTCTTCCGCCAGGAACCGGTCGACCTGCTGCGGCGCACGGCCGACGAAGGTCGCGGGGTCCAGCAGTTCGTCGATGCGGCCGTGGATCGGGGCGAAGAAATCGTCGATCATGATCAGTTGGATCAGATTGTTGTCGCGGCCGTGGTCCTTGACCTCGCTGGCGGCCTCGCGCGACAGCACGCGGATCTTCTCGTGGGCGACCTGGCGATCGCCGCCGGCCTCGACGATGGCCATGATCAGATTCTCGGTGGCCATGAACGGCAGTTCGTCGCGGATGTGCCGCGCGATCACCTTGTCGTGCACGTCGAGGCCTTCGCAGACGTTCTGCAGGATGCCCAGGATGGCATCGGCGGCGAGGAACGCCTCCGGCAGGTAGATGCGGCGGCCGGCGCTGTCGTCGAGCGTGCGCTCCATCCACTGTACGCTGTGCGTGGCGTGCGCGTCCTGGCCCAGGACGATCAGGTGCCGCGACAGCGAGCAGACGCGTTCGGCGCGCATCGGGTTGCGCTTGTAGGCCATCGCCGAGGAACCGATCTGGTCCTTCTCGATCGGTTCCTCGATCTCTTTGAGGTGGGCGAGCAGGCGCAGGTCGGTGGCCATCTTGTGCGCGGTGGCGCCGAGGCCGGCGAGCGTCGACAACACCTCGCTGTCGACTTTGCGCGTGTAGGTCTGGCCGGTGACGATGAAGGAGCTCTGGAATCCGAAGGCCCTGGTCACCCGCGTGTCGAGCTCCTCGACCTTGGCGTGATCACCATGGAAGAGGGTCAGGAACGAGGCCTGGGTGCCGGTGGTGCCCTTCACGCCGCGGAAGCGCAGGTCGCCGCGCGCACGTTCCAGCGCGCGCAGATCCATCAGCAGGTCCTGCAGCCACAGGCAGGCGCGTTTGCCGACGGTGGTCAGCTGCGCGGCCTGGAAATGGGTGAAACCGAGGGTCGGCAGGGCGCGATGCTTTTCAGCGAAGTGCGCCAGGCGGTCGATCACGCGCGCCAGCTTGTCGGTCAGCAGGCCGAGCGCGTCGCGCAGGATGATCAGGTCGGTGTTGTCGGTGACGTAGCAGCTGGTCGCGCCCAGGTGGATGATCGGCGCGGCAGCCGGACAGGCGACGCCGAAGGTGTGGACGTGCGCCATCACGTCGTGACGACGCTTCTTCTCTTCCACTGCCGCCATCACGAAGTCGATGTCGGTGAGGTGCGCCGACATCTCCTTGAGTTGGACATCGGTGATCGGCAGACCCAGCGACTGCTCCGCCCGCGCCAGCTCGAGCCAGAGCTTGCGCCAGGTGCTGAACTTCACGTCGTCGGAGAACAATCGCTGCATCTCCTTGGAAGCGTAGCGTGAGCAGAGCGGCGAATCGTAGCGGTCGGTGGGCATGGCAGTTGGAGGCTCGGGGAAGAGGTACTTGGACAGGGAAGGTCGCGATGGATTCAGCTGGCGAAGGACTGGGACGGGACCCCACGGACCCCTGGCTGCGCCACGAACAGATCGCCGGCGTCGGGGAAGGCGGGGTCGTGCGCGTCACCGCGCGCACTGGTGATGTAGAGCTGGTCGAGGCCCGCTCCGCCGAAGGCGCAGGAAGTGATGTTGCGCGCTCCCGGTACCACCAGACGGCTGAGGATGCGTCCGCTGCGCGGATCGCAGTGCAGCACGCCGCCACCATCCCACATCGCCACCCACAAGCGGTCGTGTTCGTCGATGGCCATGCCATCGGGGAAACCGGCGCCGTCAGGGAAGCGCACTGCCACCCGGCGGTCGCTCAGGCGGCCGGTGGCCACGTCGTAATCGAAGGCGTCGACGCGTCGGGTCGGCGTATCGATGTACCAGCAGGTGCGGCCGTCGCGCGACCACACGATCCCATTGGAGATGGTGATGCCCGCCACCTGCGCGTTCAGCCCGCCCTCGCTGCCGAGACGGTAGAGCGCAGCGACCCCTGGGCGTTCGTCCTGCGCGACGGTGCCGACCCAGAGGCGTCCGACGGGATCACATTTCCCATCGTTGAAGCGCTGGTCCGACTGGTCGATGCCGGCGATGGTGGTGAGGGTGGCGGTGTCGGGAGCGAATGCCGCGATGGTGTTCTTCAGCGCCACCACCACGCCGCCGCCTGCGCGCGTGACGACCGTTCCGATGGTGGTAGGCATCGCCCAGGACTGCGAGCCGCCGCTGGCGGGAACATGACGATGGAGCTGGCGGCCGGTGATGTCGACCCACCACAGCGCCTGCTCCGAGGTATCCCAGAGCGCGCCTTCACCGAGGCGGGCCTGAGCATGGAGGAGTCGGGCAGCGGTCGGCATGGTGCGGCGCAGTCTGGTGCCGCAGGCTTCCTGCCAAGAGGGGCCCGCTGGAACCTCTGTCTTCCAACAGACGGCCAGCCAGTCGGAGACCGACGGTCGCCGGGGGGCGCCGCGTTGCAGCGCTCGTCGACCACCATCTACTCCGCCCCTTCCCCGAGGAATCCCCATGAAGCTCGTCCGCTACGGTTCAGTCGCCCAGGAACGTCCCGCCCTCATCGACGCCAAGGGCGATCGCCGTGACCTGGCGCGTTATGCCGTGGACTTCGACCGGGTGTTCTTCGACGCCGGCGGCATCGAACGCCTGCAACGTCTGAGCGCGGATGAGATCGCCGCCTGTCCGCTGGTGCCCAAGGAGGCGCGCTGGGGTGCGCCGGTCGCCCGCCCAGGCAAGGTCGTCTGCATCGGTCTGAACTACGCCGACCACGCCGCCGAGGCGGGCATGGCCATCCCCAAGGAACCGATCGTCTTCCTCAAGGCGGCGAACACCGTGGTCGGACCCTACGACGATGTGCTGATCCCGCGCAAATCGGTGAAGACCGACTGGGAGGTCGAGCTCGGCGTGATCATCGGCCGCACCGCGCGATATCTCGATACGCCCGCCGACGCGGCAGCGCATATCGCCGGCTACTGCGTCTCCAACGACGTCAGCGAACGCGAGTTCCAGATCGAACGCGGCGGCCAATGGACCAAGGGCAAGAGCTGCGACACCTTCAACCCGCTCGGACCCTGGCTGTTGACGCGCGATGAATGCCCGTCCCCGACCGACCTGGCCATGTCGCTGACGGTGAACGGCCAGCAGCGGCAGCAGGGCTCGACCAGGACCATGATCTTCGACCCGTTCTTCATCGTGCACTATCTCTCGCAGTTCATGACCCTCGAAGCCGGCGACGTCATCACCACCGGCACGCCCCCGGGTGTCGGCATGGGCATGAAGCCGACGCCGGTCTTTCTCAAGGCCGGAGATGTGATGGAACTGTCGATCGCGGGGCTCGGCACGCAGAGGCAGACCTGTCGGAATGCGTGAGCGGTGCGAAGTGCGAAGTGCGAGGTTGCGTAGGACGCCGATCTAGAGTCTGGATAAGGGCCTCGGTATTCCGACGCCAGTCGCTCGCGTGCGTACCACCTCAGGAAGCTGACCTCGCACCTCGCACCTCGCACCGGTCTCCGAAGGAGACATTGCCCACGGGCGCGAATCGTGAGGATCCGCGCCCATGGACCCGCTCCCCGTCGCCGCCTTCTCCTTCACCGCCAGCGATGACATCGGTGCCAACGCCAGGCGCCTCCAGACCGCGCTGGATGAAGCCGGACGCGGTGGAGCGAAGATCCTGCTGACCCCGGAATGTTCGTTGATCGGGTATCCCGGGGCCGCACGTCCCGATCTGGCGGCGGTCGACTGGTGCCGGGTCGGTGACGAGGAGGATGTCCTCGAACTCGCCGCCCGTCGCGCCGGTGTGGTCTTGGTGCTGGGCACGGCCTCGCCGTGGGCGCCGACGCTGCCCGCCGGCCAAGCCCCTGGAATCAGCAATGACGCGCTCGTGCTCAATGCGGGGCCGACTCCGCTGCGTTACCGCAAGCGCGCGCTGACGCCCGGCGATACCAGACACTTCCTGCCCGGCGACGAACGCCAGCCGGCGATCATCACCGTCGCCGGCTGGAACCTCGGTTTGACCATCTGCTACGAACTGCGCTTCGGCGCCATCTGGGCGGCGCAGGCGCAGGCCGGGGTCGACGCCTTCCTGACCATCGCCCACATGGCCGGTCCCGATGTCGATCCCGGTACCAAGGTCGAGGTCATCCCCCAGCTCTACAGCGCGCGTGCTGCCGAATGGGCGACACCCGTGCTGCTGGCCAATACCGCGGCGCCCGATCGCTGGGTGGATAGCGGCCATTGGGATGCTCGCGGCGTGCGGGTGTCGTCGCAGGCGGAAGGTCTGTTGCAGACCACGCTGCAGCCGCGCTCCATCCTTTCGCCCTGGTACAATGGCCTGCGCAGCGAGTCGCTCCGCCGCAGCTTCGGCTGAACATCTCGGCACTTCCGGAGGTAGGCATGCATGTTCTCGCTCGTTTCGCCGTCCTGACCGCGTTACTGGCTGCGACTTCCAGCGGACAGGCGCGTGAACAATGGACGCCGCTGCAGGCCACGACCTGGTACGCGCAGCAACCGTGGATGGCCGGCGCGAATTACCTGCCGCGCTCGGCGATCAATCAACTGGAGATGTGGCAGGCCGACACCTTCGATGCGAAGATGATCGACGAGGAGATGGCCTGGGCGGAAAGCCTCGGCTTCAACGTCATGCGCGTCTTCCTGCACGACCTCCTGTGGCAGCAGGACCAGGCGGGATTTCTCCAGCGCATGGAGACCGTGCTGGCGATCTGCGAACGGCATCACATCCGCATGATGCCGGTGATCTTCGATTCCTGCTGGCATCCCTTTCCCACGGCCGGTAAGCAGCCGGCGCCCAGGCCGAGCACGCACAATAGCGGCTGGGTGCAGTCGCCGGGGGTGACCATCCTCAAGGACGAGGCGCGCTGGCCGGCGCTGAAACCCTATGTCGTTGGCGTCATCAGCCACTTCAAGGACGATGAGCGCATCGTCATGTGGGATCTCTACAACGAGCTCGACAACATGTTCGGCCCGACGCCCTACCAGCCGATGGAGATTCCGGATAAGAAGGAGCGCGCGCTGAAGCTTGCCAAGCTGACGCATGAGTGGGCCCTGTCCGCCGATCCCTCGCAGCCGGTGAGCTGCGGCATCTGGCTGAACCACACCAAACCGCTGGCCGAAATGGCGCCTTGGGAACGCTGGCAGGTCGAGAGCGGCGACATCCTCACCTTCCATATCTACAACAACCTCGACGTGACCAGGCAAGCGGTGGCGGCACTGAAGCAGTACGGCCGTCCCCTGATCTGCACCGAATACATGGCGCGTCCCACCGGCAGCACCTTCCAGGACATCCTTCCTTTCTTCAAAGCCGAGAAGATCGGCGCCATCAACTGGGGTTTCATCGACGGCAAGTCGCAGACCAAGTTCGCCTGGGATTCGTGGGATAAACCGTATCCCGCCGACCCCGAGCCGTGGTTCCACGACATCCTGCGCGGCGACGGCACGCCCTACCGCGCCGAGGAGGTCGCGCTGATCCGCGCGCTGACCGGGGCGACGAAGTAAGCCATAGAGCGCCTTGGAGGGGAACCTGGGAGCGCCGACATTCAGACCGGCAGGTGGCATCACGCTCGCCGTTTGCGGTCATGACGACTCTACCCATCACCCCTGATCGACTGAAGTCCAGCCGAGGAAGCTAAGATATTTGGCCGCAGAGATGCAGAGGCGCAGAGACGAAAAGACCCTGCTTTGCCTTTCCTCTGCGCCTCCGCGTCTCTGCGGCCAATTCTTCGTTAGCTCAGCAGCGTTGGACTGCAGGCGGCGCTCCCAGGGGTCCACTGCCCAGCGGAGGCATTAAGACCAAAGGGGGGTGACCAGAAGCAGGATTGCTTCCAGGGAGCGCAGCCAGCGCATTTCGTCCCAGGCGCGCGAACGACGGGTAACGATTTCCCAGCTCATCGCGGCCCACCCTCTGTCCTTCCGCCGTATGGGAATGAGCACTCCGCACGGCGCACACCCCGTGGTGCCGAGCTGGGCGAGGTGTGGCAGGCTCGTCCGTCACCGCCGGGTCCGTCTCCCGTTTCCTGACGGCACCCGGGTCGCGTCTGAAGTTCTCATGCCCGTCATCCATCCATGTCCGGTACACCCCGGAATGGATCGACGGCGCGTGGGTGATTCTCTTTCGTGCTCAGGTCCTACGCTTCGCCGCCCCGTCTGAGCTCTTTCCCGCAGGTTCCTCGCCCGTCGTTTCCCGTCCACCATCGGATCGCCCGCATGTCCCTGATCGCCTCCCGTCGCCGCGCCACTGTCGGCGCGTTCGCTTCCGTCACCCTGCTCGCTCTCTCCGGTCTTGCCGGTCTCGCTGGTGCCGTCAGCGCCGCCGACCAGGCCAAGGTCCTGGTCTTCAGCAAGACCAAGGGCTTCCGCCACGACTCCATCGAGGTCGGCACGCAGGCGATCAAGGATATCGGCAAGGAGTCCGGTTTCGCGGTCGACGCGACCGAGGACTCCACCCAATTCACTGACGACGTGTTGAAGAAGTACCGCGCGGTGGTCTGGCTCAACACCACCGGTGATGTGCTCGACGAGGCGCAGCAGGGCGCCTTCGAGCGTTTCATCAAGGCCGGCGGCGGCTATGCCGGAATCCATTCAGCCTCCGACACCGAGTACGACTGGGCGTGGTACGGCAAACTGGTCGGCGCCTATTTCAAGAGCCATCCCCATAACCAGAAGGCCAAGCTCAACGTCCTCGACAAGAAACATCCCGCGACGGCGCACCTGCCTGACGTGTGGGAACGTTTCGACGAGTGGTATACCTTCCGCAAGGCACCCGACCACGTGAAGGTGCTGATGAAGATCGATGAGAAGAGCTACGAGGGTGGTGGGATGGACAACAACCATCCGGTGTGCTGGTACCACGAGATCGACGGCGGACGCGCGTTCTACACCGCCAGCGGCCACACCAAGGAGAGCTACGCCGAGCCCGACTTCCGCAAACACCTGGTCGGCGGCATCACCTACGCCATCGGCGACAAGCCGCTCGATTACAGCAAGGCGCCGCCCTCGGAGGCCCGCTTCGAAAAGACCGTCATCTCCCGCGAGATGAAGGATCCGATGCAGTTCACCATCCTCGGCGATGGCCGCATCGTGGTGGTCGATCGCATGGGCACCGTCCACGTCATCAAGAAGGACGGCAGTTCGGTCGCTACCGAGGTGCCGATCTACGCGGTCGGTTCGGGCAAGCCGAACTGGGAGGACGGCATGATCGGCGTGGCCGGCGATCCCGATTTCGCCGCCAATCCCTACGTCTACATCCTGCACGCGGTGAAGGGTGAGGTGCCCAAGGAAGCGCTGATGCGCTACGCCTTCAAGGGCGATCAGATCGACATCGCCTCGGGCAAGGTGGTGATGGAGATCCCCAACTGCCGGACGATCATCGGCCACTGCGGTGGCGGCATGAGCTTCGGCCCCGACCGCCAGCTGTTCATCAGCACCGGCGACAACACCACCCCGTTCGAAAGCGACGGCTTCACCCCGCTCGACACCCGCGTCGAGGGCAAGGACGCGCGTGCGACCTCGGCCAACTCGAACGACCTGCGCGGCAAGATCCTGCGCAACCGCATCAAGACCGACGGCAGCTACGAGATTCCCAAGGGCAACCTCTTCCCGCCCGGCACCGCCAACACGCGGCCGGAGATCTACGTGATGGGCTGCCGCAACCCGTTCCGCCATCACTACGACCCGGTCAGCGGCTGGCTGCTGTGGGGCGAGGTCGGTCCCGACTCCGGCAATGATTCGGATACCCGCGGCCCCAAGGGTCACGACGAGTTCAACCGCGCGAAGGGCCCGGGCAATTTCGGTTGGCCGCTCTTCGTCGGCAACAACAAGCCCTATGCCGCCTATGATTTCGAGAGCAAGAAGGCCGGCGGACGCTTCGATCCGCTGAAGCCGGTCAACGACTCCTCGCGCAACACCGGCGTCAAGGACCTGCCGCCGGCGCAGTCGCCGCTCTTCTGGTATCCCAGCGCCAGTTCGCCTGAGTTCCCCTGGCTTGGCAACGGTGGCCGCTGCGCCATGGGCGGACCGCTCTACCGCTTCGACCAGGCGCTGAAATCAGAGGACAAGTTTCCGCTCTATTTCGAGGGCAAATGGTTCATCTACGAATGGATGCGCCAGTGGATCAAGGTGGTGTCGTTCGATAAGGACGGCGCCGTCGCCGGCGTCGAGGCCTTCGCGCCCGGCATCACCTTCAAGAAACCGATGGACATGAAGTTCGGTCCCGACGGCGCGCTCTACGTGCTGGAGTATGGCAACAACTGGAGCGACAACACCGATTCGCAGCTCTCCAAAGTGGTGTTCGCCGGCGGCAACCGCGCACCGCTCGCCATGGCCAGCGCCGACCGTTTCGTCGGCAAGGATCCACTGACCGTGCAGTTCGGCAGCGACGGCACCCTCGACAAGGATGACGGCGACACCCTGACCTACGCCTGGGATTTCGGCGGCAAAGGCAGCTCGAGCGAGCCCAAGCCATCCTTCACCTTCAAGGAGCCCGGCGTCTACAACGTGGTGCTGACGGTCACCGACAAGGGTGGCAAGAAGGCGACCGCGGGCATGCCCATCCGCGTCGGCAACGCTGAACCGGTGGTGAAGATCGTCGAACCCAAGGCCGGCGCGTTCTTCGCCTGGGGCCAGGCGCTGCCCTTCAAGATCGAAGTGAGCGATGAGGAGGATGGCTCCAGCGCCGACGGCAAGCTGCCGGCGGCGAAGATCCAGGTCAGCGGCACCTACCAGGACGGTGCTCCGACGGCGAAGGGCTATGAGGCGGCCATGCTGACGGGTGGTAGCGACAAGGGCCGCAAGCTCATCGGCGGCAGCGACTGCCTCGCCTGCCATCAGATGAACGCCATCTCGGTCGGACCCTCGTTCGTGAAGATCGCGCAGAAGTACCACAAGCAGGATGTCATGGCCACGCTGATCAAGAAGGTCGCCGAGGGTGGCCAGGGCGTGTGGGGTCCGATGGCGATGGCGGCGCACCCGCAGCACACCCCCGCCGACATCAAGGAGATGGTCACCTGGATCCTCTCGCTCGCCGACGCGCCGCCGCCCACGAACGGTGCCACCGGCTCGCTGATGACCCCGGCCAAACCCGCCAAGGATGACCGCGGCGTCTATATCGTCACGGCGACCTACGCCGACGCCGGGGCCAAGGGCCAGCCATCGCTGACCGGCAGTTCCTCAGTGGTCCTGCGCTCGCGCTATCTCAAGGCGGTCACCTGCACCACCAACAAGGGCCTGCAGGAGGAGGACTGCAGCGATGACGGCAAAGGTCGCGACTTCGGCTTCATCGACCACGACGATCACATCAGCTTCGCCGGCATCGATCTGAGCGCGACCAAGGCCATCGAGGCGCGCATCGCCTCGGCCGGCCAGGGTGGCCTCATCGAAGTGCACGCCGGCTCGCCCGACGGCAAGCTGGTGGCGAAGATCGAAGTGAAGCCCACCGGCGACTGGCAGAAGTGGGGAACCACCGAACCCGCCGCCATCACCGATCCGGGTGGCAGCAACGAACTGTTCTTCGTCTTCAAAGCCAAGGGCGGCTCGGGTGGCGGTCTGTTCAATCTGAATTGGGTCCACTTCATCGAGAAGTGACGGCACCACGACGTGAGTCGACGTCAGGGCCGCAGGGGTTTCCCCTGCGGCCTTTCGTTTGGGCGAGGCCCGGCCAGAGGGACCGTGAAGGCATTTCAAACCGCGGAGTCCTTTGGCGGCTTGGCCGCTTCTCGCTGATCGGCAACGGAGCCCCTCGATGGCCACCGATCTTCTGAAGGAGAGATGATATTTACCACAGAGCTCACTGAGCCCACAGAGGGTGACCAGCTCTTCTCTGTGCGCTCTGTGAGCTCTGTGGTGAATATCTGCTGTCGGTCACCGTTGAGGAAGTTGCCTGGAAGGGCGCAGAGGGAGAATCAGGCTCTGCGGTGTTCCATGTGGGTTCTTTCTTCCGGTGAATAAGAATCGGCCGCAGAGCCGCAGAGACGCAGAGGAAAGTCAAAGCAGGTTCTTTGTCGTCTCTGCGCCTCTGCGTCTCTGCGGCCAAATATCCTCGCTTTACAGCATTGGCCTTCGTCCCGGGGGCCTTGCTGTTTGGCGTGAGGTGCAGATGGGCGTGTGCCGCTCCATTGCAAAGGCGGCTGTCGTGGTTGTGGTGCGCGACATGCCCATCAGCTCTCCACCGCGGTCTTCTTTCCGCCGCCGCGTGCTGGCGGGTGGAGGCGGTCTGCTGCTCATCGTGATCGCGTGGCTGCTGTGTTGGCCGGTGCCGTACACGCCGCAGGCTTGGACACCGCAGGCCGTGCCAGCTTTTACTGGCGTCTTCGCAGCCAATGAGCGGTTGGCTGCCATCGAGCCGTTGACCGGGGCGGTGGGTGCGGGGCCGGAGGACGTGGCGTTCGCGGCCGATGGGAGTTTCTGCACCGGACTGGCCGATGGCCGCATCCTGCGCTTCAACGCCGACGGCACGCTGCGCGGGCAGGTGGCGCAGGTCGGAAGACCACTCGGTCTGATCTTCGATCCTGCGGGCAACCTGCTGGTCGCTGACGCCGAGCGGGGGCTGCTCAGCATCGCCCCGGATGGGAGCTGTACGGTTCTCGCCAGCGGCCATGAGGGCGTCCCGTTCGCCTGCACCAACGACCTCGATCTTGGCACAGATGGCACCGTGTTCTTCACCGTCTCATCGCACCTGCCGCTCAGCCAGCACGTCGCGGCGCTGATCGAACATCACGACGATGGCCGCCTGCTCGCGTGGGATCCGCTGACTCGGCGTACGCGCTCGCTGCACGATCGCCTCGCCTGGGCGAATGGGGTGGCGGTGGCCGCGGACGGCGCCTCGCTGCTGGTGGTGGAGACCTCGGCCTATCGCGTACGTCGGCTGTGGCTCAGCGGGGCGCGCCAGGGGCAGGACGAAATCGTCGCCGACAATTTGCCCGGATTTCCCGATGGCATCAATGGCGATGGCCGTGGCGGCTACTGGCTGGCCATGCCGGCGCCGCGCCATGCGCTGGTCGATGCCGTCCACCCCTACCCCTGGCTCAAGCGCGTGATCCTGCGCCTACCCGCGGGGCTGCAGCCGGGACCACGACGGTATGGCCTCATCATCCACCTGGATGGTGAGGGCCGACCGGACGCTTCGCTCCATGACCCGCTGGGCAGCTTCGCGCCCATCACCAACGTGGTGCCGTACAACGGCGTGCTCCATGTCGGCAGTCATCAGCATGATCACCTTGGACGCCTCCCCATGCCCACAACGAAGTGAGGCCTCCTGACTTTCCTCACACAGGTCACGTTCGCGGACACAACGCCGAGCTCCGCACCATCCGCGTGCTCTGCGCTTCATCGGTCCTGATCGACCATCACTCCGGTTTCAACACCAGACGGTTGAGATTCATGACGGCTTTGCGGGTCTTCATGGTGGGCTGCACCACCACCTGATGATCGCCCGGTCGCGGGATGGCGATGACGCCCAGATCGAACTCGCGATAGAGTTCCCACCCTGGTGTGCCATTGACCTTGGCCTTGAGGGAATTTCCAGCCACGGTGACGGTGAATTCGCTGCCAGCATCTGCAACCGGACAGCCATAGCGGGCGATGACGCGGAATTTTCCGGAGGTACGCAGCGTGAGGTTCCAGTGCGCCCGGTCTTTGATGTTCCGCCAGGCCCCGATGCTGGGACCTTGCGGATACCTGGTGCTGAGCACCGCTTCGATTCCCGGGGTGACCACCGCGTATTCGGCGCCAAGCATGAAGGTGCCGTCCGTGCTTTGCGGCATCACCTGGCCGGCCGAGGGTGGCGGAGTCGCTACGGGCGTGGGCGCCGGAGGTGGTTTGCTGGTGACCGTCGGCTGCGCGGGCGCGGCGGGAACGGGTTGGGGAACGGTGACCGGCGGAGCTGTCGGCGACATGGTCGGTGCGGGCGGTTCCACCGTCCGCTGTTCGCGCTGCGTCGGTGATATCGCGGGCGGCCCGACGGGTGATGTGTTGTTGGAGGTGCGGAACAGCAGGAGGAGCCCCAGTGCCGGCAGCAGCGCGCCGATCAGGACGAGGATGGGCATCCACTGGAGTCCGCCGATGGCCCGCAGGTCGGTGGACGAGGCGCTGACGACCTCCGGGGCGGCGTCACTGCCTTTGGCCAAGGTCTCCTCCACCGTGCCCATGGAGGTTCCCATGGCCGAGCGCACCTGGTCGTGGATCAGCACGCTGCCGCGATCCAAGGCTTCCCGGAGTTCTTCGCGGGTGAATGGCCCCGACTCTCCCGTCTGATTGACTACGTAGTAACGTCGGCCGTTCATGTCTGGGGAAGATAGCTCGGCATTCGAATGCCCGCCATGGGCGAGGCGACAAACGGAAGTCCCTGTCCAGCACGGGCATCGTCACGTGGTCTCGCCATGGAACGGTCTTAGAGGCCTTGCTTGCAGGATGATGTCAGGTCGACTTGCTCAGCTCGCGATGGGGTGGCCCATAGAACCAGATCAGGACGTCCACGCGCAGGTGTCCCCCCTGGGAATGAAATCTGCTCGCTGTCCGAGTCCGATCGCCCTGCCCCCGAGCACACGACGTCACCGTGAACCCTTCCCACCCGTCCCGGCCCCGAACCCCGAGAGCACCTCGATGACCATTTCCAGCCCTCGTCCGGTCACCCGCCATGGTTCCGCCGCCGCGATGGCGTTTCTCGCTGGTAGCCTCGGTGCCGTGGCCTGGGCAGCGGATACCGCTGAGGGAACCACAGCCGCCGGCGCGGCGGTGGCAGGTGTGGTGCAGGTCGGCCGTGGGGGCTACCTGACGACGCCACCGAAGGCCTGTAAAAAACTCGACGATCGCATCTACAAGACCAGCGATCTGACCGCTCCGATGCTCACCGGTCAGTGGTGGAGCTCGCTGGTGTGGCAGCCGCTGTCGCAACCGCTCTTCGCCCATCCGCTCGCGCTGCGCTGCGTTGCGGGTGGGCTGACCATTGATTATCCCGGCTCGAAGATCACCACCAACGAGCACGGCATCTTCGGTTCCGGCGCCAGCAAGGATGGCGACATGCGCCTCGGCCATGCGGCCAGCGCCAATTTCACCCAGGCGGATTGTGCGGGCTATTCCGATTGGTTCGTCACCACCTCCTTTGCGAGTGGTGGAGCATCCTTCAAGGCCAGCTTCGGGCACGGCAGCCCGTACGTCTATGCCACCTATGCCGGAGGGAACCCGACGCTGACCTTCAGCAAGGCGCCGACCATCTGGGCCGGCGAGGCTGGCGATGCGGTACTCGGCATCACCGTCAACCACCACCACTATGGCTTGTTCGGAGCGAGCGGCTCGGCCTGGGCCACCGAGGGCACCAGCTGGGTCAATGACGGCAAGGGTAAGAC
>JANPIY010000825.1:0-2192 GCA_031425255.1 Planctomycetota bacterium | reverse complement strand
ATGGTCGCGTTCAAGCCTTCGATAGCGACGCTTCCTACTTTCTCCGAGGTGTTCTCCTCCGACAGCGTGCTGCCCGCAGGAAGGCGCGATCGCATTGCGACAGCCGCCCCTTGAGGGGGAATCAGGCCATTGGCGAACCCGTGTTCAAGAGGCTTGCTTCGATTGAATGGCATGGCCGCCGCCGCAGCGTTTGTCTGCGCCGCCTTGGCCAGCAAGGCGTCCGATGCGGAGCCCGCAGGGATGTGCGACGGACCGCTGTCTGTGTTGCGTGCTGCCGCAGGCGCCGCACGAGCGCCTGCTGGCTTGCTTTTGTCCGTCTTGATGTTCTTCGGCATAGGTACCTCGTTGGGGTTAGTGCATTTGGTTTGTTTTGGGATGGAAATCGCGCCCTGTATGCACGGCAAACGGGATGCCCAGCGGGGGCCTTCCGGGCTGCGGTTCTGCGGGAATGTCGATTGCCTGCTGATTCTTGGCCCACGCTGTTTTCGCGTGCCACTGCGAACTACCCGACCGTCGAAAGAAGAATTGCCGAATATGCCGAAACGACCCATCCTCCCGGTTCCGCCTGCTGGCGCCACACGGCCCCTGGACCCGAATGCACCGCGACTGCAGCAGAGTCCGCAGGATCACCACGACGCCCCGCGGCACAGTCCCGGACACGCCACCCCGCAAGCGGGCGACGGGCGTATTCCAAGGCTGCCGCACGAGCGCGATGAATCGTCCGACAGCCAGCACACTGAACCGCGCCGCGTCATGCAGCAGGCTGCCAAGGATCTGGAAAAGGGTCTGGTCGACACCGATCGCGGACCGGTACTGGACGAGGTGTACGAGAAACATGTCCGCCCGGCGGGCGAAGCCACACGCGATCGGAGCGCCCCCAAGCAGGATTGAGCGAACAGCCTCCGCACCCGCGGCCCGCGGCTACCATGGCCGTGCAGATTCCGATTGCACGCCGCCACATAATTACCCATGAGCAGCAACAGAGCCATCCTCGTGATTGGCGCGGGCGACGCCACTGGCGGAGCAGTCGCCCGGCGCTTCGCGCGCGAAGGCTATGTGGCCTGCGTGACGCGCCGCACGGCCGCCAAACTGGAGCCGCTGGTGAGGCAGATCCGCGCCGAAGGTGGCGAGGCGCACGGCTTTGGCAGCGACGCGCGCAAGGAGGAAGACATGGTCGCGCTGGTGCAGAAGATCGAGCGCGACATCGCGCCGATCGAAGTGGCGGTGTTCAACATCGGCGCGAACGTGCGCTTCGGGATCACGGAGACGAGTGCCCGGGTCTACCAGAAGGTGTGGGAAATGGCCTGTTTTGGCGGATTCCTGATGGGCCGCGAGACAGCCCGCGTGATGTTGCCGCGCGGGCGCGGCAGCATCATCTTCACGGGCGCCACGGCGAGCCTGCGCGGAAAGGAAGGGTTTGCAGCATTTGCCGGCGCCAAGCATGCATTGCGGGCGCTGGCGCAGAGCATGGCGCGCGAGTTGTGGCCCAAGGGCATCCACGTTGCGCACCCGGTGATCGACGGGGCCATCGACACGGAATTCATCCGCTCCAACTTCCCCGAGCGCTATGCGATGAAGGAGCAGCATGGCATCCTGAATCCGGAGTCCATCGCCGACGCGTACTGGCAGATCCACATGCAGCCGCGCGACGCCTGGACGCATGAAACCGATTTGCGGCCCTGGATGGAGAACTGGTGAGCGGCGTCACGACCCGGCGCTTCGGGTAGGCTCCTTCACCGGCGCGCTCGCGCGCCGGTCTCCGCCGCCGGCTTGTACCCCAGCCGCTTCATGGCGGATGCCAGCGGCTGGCGGCTGGTCCAGTAGCCGGACCACGGGTCGGCGCTCTGGAACGACAAATGTTCGCGCGCGGTAGTGATGGTCCAGTGCGCCCCGCTCTTGATCGAATCCAGTGCTTCCCAGGCTACCGGCATCGACACCCCCAGTCCGGGCCGGGCGCGCGCGGAGAACGCCGCGGCGGTGGTGGCGCCGTGGCCGTTGCGCAGGTAGTCGACGAAGATCTTCCCGACACGGTTGGAGGGTCCGCTTTTCGCGACGAAACGATTCGGAATCACCTGGGCCAGGTGCTGCACGACCGCCTGCGAGAAGCCCTTGACGGCGTCCCAACCGTGCCGTGGCGCCAGCGGAACGACCACATGCATCCCCTTGCCCCCGCTTGTCTTGAGCCAGCTCTG
>JANPIY010000824.1:0-1862 GCA_031425255.1 Planctomycetota bacterium | reverse complement strand
GGGCGGGTCACATCACCCGACATGGCGGTGGTGTAGACGATGAACCGCTCGCTGCCATCCCACAACGATGGCGTCGCGGAGGATTGCACCTTGATGATCTTGGTCACCACTGCGCAGCCATTGCGGAATCCCTGCCCATTGGCGCCATTGGCGCCCGCCGCGAGGTCGGGAAACACCGCCGGCAGCCCGGTTGGCAGCGTGGTGCTGACAATGGTGGAGCTGTTGCTCGCGGTGGCTGTCGGATATCCAGGGCTGCTCACGGCCATGTTCTTGAGCGTGGTCTGCACGCTGGGATTCACCCGCAACCAGCTCAGGGTTTCGTTGGCCGCCGATTCGGTAGCCGCCAGCAGGTCGACCTGCGTCTGGCGCCGCTTCTGCTCGCCGAAACGGCCGATGGTCAGGTTGGTGAGGGAGATCGCCAGCCCGGCGATGGTGATCACCGCGATCGATGACACCAACAGGGCGCTGCCGCGACGGGTAGGAAGTGATGGCGACATGGCGGAACTCCTGGAACGGGGATGTCGACGGTGAGGGCCGGTTTCAGCGGTAGCGCTTGGTCGGGATATGGGCGACGTCGGTCGCATGGCCGGCCATGGTCGCGGCGGTGGCTTTGACCGTGACCGTGCTCGGGATGCTGCCGGTGAGCGTGATGGAATAGGTGCCGTTCTGCGACGGCCACTGCGCTACCGGCGGATAGGTGGTGCGGGTGACGGTGGCGCTGCCGACCGTCACGGTGGCGCCTTCGCCGACGGTCTGCGTCACGGTGTCGTCGGAGTTGCCGAGGATGACGCGGATGGTGGCCGGATCGATGGTCTGGCCGATCGGTGCGGTGACGAACAAGGACACCTGCTGCTGGGGCGGCACGGTGAGCTCGGTCACCAGGTTGCCGAACAGGATCGACGGCGACGCGTCGGTGGTGCTGGCGATGACGCCGCCGACGTCGTCCGGATCATCGACGAAAGTCACGGTGCTGGAGCCGCTCGACTCGTTCAGGGTGGAACGCAGGAACAGGGTCTGGGCCTGGGCCGTGTAAAGGATCTCCTCCTGGGTGCGGGTCTCGCTGCGCAGGGTCAGGCTCATCTGCAGGGTGTTGCCGATGCGCGTGAGGCTGAAGCCGTTCTCGTCGACCTCCGGCGTCAGCAGGAGGATCTCGGGCGTGCCGATGCTGCTATACGTCACCAACGACAGCCGTCCGGGAGTGACGCTGTGATCGTGGACGATCATGCGCGGGATGGTCTCGTAGACTTCTCGCCACGTCGGCGATCCCCCCAGGTGGGTGGCCATGGCGAACTTGTAGGCCTTCATGTCACCGGGTCGCGATGGATCGTGGGCGGTGATGCCGACCGGCAGCCCGCCGGAGAGGTCGAGCGAACCGGCCATGCGCAATTGCATCGCCAATTGGTTGAGCACCCCGTTGGCGCGGTTGTTGATGTCGGTCTGACGGATGACGCGGTCGTTGAGCCTGACGCCGGAATCCAGGCTCATGCTCACCACCAGCATCACCAGGCTGAGGATCGAGATCGAGATCACCAGTTCGATGAGAGTGAAACCGTGACGTCGGAACGAGCGCATGATCAATACCCCCGATTGGTGACGATGAATACCGACTCGACCATGGCCGGGCCCTGCTCGTCCTGCCAGGCGACCCGGAAGCGTAGCGGCAGCACATTGTCGGTGAGGGCGAACTTGTTCGGATTGGGGGCGAGGGCGGTCGAGTTGGGCGTGGTGTTGGTCAACCGGGTGATGGTGCCGACGGTGACCGCACCGCTCTGGGGCGACAATCCCTTCACCGAGAAGGCGATGCCTTTGAAGTCGCGCCGCACGCTGTCGTATGGCATATATTGGAGCGACTCGATCTGCGC
>JANPIY010000823.1:0-2788 GCA_031425255.1 Planctomycetota bacterium | reverse complement strand
CTCTGCGGCCTCTGCGCCCTCTGCGGTGGATATGTCTTCGTCTTCGCGAATAGCTGTCAGCTGATGAGAAATTGGTATCACTCGCGACGTAGGCGCTCGGCATCACGTTCGTTCAGCGTCTGGGTCTCCGCTTCGTCGCTGGCGATCACCACTGGTTCATCGTCGTTCAGCGCAGCGCGGGGCGGCGAGCTGAAGAGGTGCTCCAGGCCATGACGGCGCGCGCGGTCGCGCAAGGCGACGCCCAAGGCTTCCCACGAGATGATCACCGCGCGCAGGCGGTACTGCTCCACGGCGGCCATCAGGTCGCTGGCGGCGATGGTCTCGTCGGCGAACAGGGTGGCGAGGCGGTCGAGATCGGCACCGGCCTGCGCGAACTGGCCGCGGCGCGCCTCCAGGGCCTGCTCGCTGCGCCAGCGTTCCACCGCCAGGCGCGCCTGCATCGCCTCACCGGCGCTCAGGCGGGCGACCAGCGCCACTGGCAGCTCGGTGCCGGCCAAGGCCTTGGCACGGTCGAGGTGACCCACCACCTGGCCGCGGCCGCGGGCGCTGCGGTCCTGACGGATGATCGCGACGCGACGGGCGGTGATGCGCAGCGCGATGGTGGCGGCGGGCATGTGTCCCAGGCTGTCCCCTACCGGTGGACGGCAAGGGCTTGCCTCGGGAAAGCCCACGGCAGAGGGTGTCACCCCGCCACCCTGGAGGCTCCATGCGCATCGCTCCGTCCGCCCTCTCACGCCGCACCTTGATGAGCGGCGCCCTCGGGAGCGCGGCCGTGCTCGCCGCCAGTTGTGGCGGCACCAGCGCAGGTACCCGCGCTGGCGCTGTCAGCGCCCAGGAGGAGGAGACCTGGCGCATCAGCAAAGGCCGCATCAAGCAGTCGGTGGTGGGCTGGTGCTTCAAGTCGATGGAGACCCCGGTGCTGGCCAAGGCCGCAGCGGGGCTCGGCTTCAAATCCGTCGAACTCGTCGATCCGAAGTTCTGGCCGGGGCTGAAGGAACTCGGTCTGACCTGCGCCATCGCCGGCAGCCATGGTTTCGTCAAAGGTTTCAATCACGTTGAGAACCACGCCATGTGCGTGCAGAAGATCAGCGAGCGCATCGAGCAGGCGGCGGCCTTCGGCTGCCCGAACGTCATCACGTTCTCCGGCATGCGGGAAGGGCTCAGCGACGAGGAGGGCATCGCCAACTGCGTCGCCGGCATCAAGCAGGTCATCGGCCTGGCCGAGCAACGCCGCGTCACCCTCTGCATGGAAGTGCTCAACAGCCGCGTGAACGTGGAGATGAAGGGTCATCCGGACTACCACGCCGACCGCATCGAGTTCGCGGTCGAGATCTGCAAACGCGTCGGCAGTCCGCGCATGAAGATCCTCTTCGACATCTACCACACCCAGATCATGCAGGGCGACCTCATCACCCGCATCAAGCAGTACCACGAGTACATCGGCCACTACCACACCGCCGGCGTACCTGGACGCGGCGAACTCGACGACACCCAGGAGATCAACTACCCCGCGGTGATGCAGGCGATCCTCGCCACCGGTTACACCGGCTTCGTCGGCCAGGAATTCATCCCCACCTGGGCGGACCCGGTCGCCGCCCTGCGGCACGCCGCCCGCGTCTGCGATGTCTGAGCACGTGCTCGATCCGGAAAAGCCGTGGTACCGCCGTCACGGCGGCAACCTTTCCCCGTTCGTTCCGTACCACTTCGCCCACAAGGAATGCCCATGAACCGTCACCTCGTCGCTTCCCTCGCCCTGCTCGCGTGCGCCTGCGGCCCGGCCCTCGCCGAAGATGCGCCCAAGCCGAAGAAGAGCCTCGGCTATCAGGACACCCCGCTGGTCCCAGGCACCAAGTGGCACGTCCACGATGGTGAACGTCCCCAGCCGCCGGTGGTCACGCCGGGAACCTTCAGCACGCAGGAGCAGCCCGGTAAGCCGCCGAGCGACGCCATCGTGCTGTTCGATGGCACCAACCTCGACCAGTGGAAGAACGCCAACTGGAAGCTCGTCGACGGCGCCATGGAAGCCGCCAAGGGCGACCAGGAGAGCAAGGAGTCCTTCGGCGACATCCAACTGCACATCGAATGGGCCTCGCCCTCCCCAGGCAAAGGCGAAGGCCAGGGCCGCGGTAACAGCGGGGTGTTCCTGATGGGCCGTTACGAGATCCAGGTGCTCGACAATTTCGAGAACCAGACCTACCCCGATGGCCAGGCCTCGGCGGTCTACGGCAGCTACCCTCCGCTGGTCAACGCCTGCCGCAAACCCGGCGAGTGGCAGACCTACGACATCATCTGGGAATGCCCGAAGTTCGACGGCGACAAGGTGATCAAGCCGGCCATCGTCACCGTCATCCACAACGGCATCATCACCCAGAACCACACCGAGCTGCTGGGTAACACCAACCACAAGAATGCGGCGTCCTACACCCCGCACGCCGCAACCGGCCCGATCCGCATGCAGGACCACGGCAATCCGGTGAAGTACCGCAACATCTGGGTGCGCCCGCTGAAGGACCGCGACCAGCCCAAGCCGTGAGCTGACGGTCGCGCGACGGGATTCTGCGACGGCACCACGGTCACCCCGGGGTGCCGTTCTTCTTTTAACGGCGAACCATGGAATATCCTCTTCGGCTGTTTTCGTTGGATGGATGTCAATCAACAGCGCGGACCCTAGAGCTGGTTTCATAACCCATCCCGTAGCGAGCCCGAGCCATCGTCGAGCGAGGCAAGGAAGACGGGCCGTTTGGAGCGGAGGCATGGCCGGAGGCCATGTTGAGCACCAAATGGTTCG
>JANPIY010000822.1:0-12256 GCA_031425255.1 Planctomycetota bacterium | reverse complement strand
GCGGTGAAGCAAGATTTTTGGCCGCAGAGGCGCAGAGGCGCAGAGGCGCAGAGGTGAAACCACCCCGCTTTGCCTTTGCTCTGCGTCTCTGCGCCTCTGCGGCTGATTCTTCTTCGTTAGTTCAACAGCATTGGGTGCGGTACGGGCTCAGCCCCCGTGCAGCGGTCCTGCCAGGCCCGGCCAGGGATCGCCGACCTGGCCGCGTTGGCGCAGCCAGCAATCGATCAGCACCAGCGCGGTCATCGCTTCGACGATCGGCACCGCGCGCGGCAGGACGCAGGGGTCGTGCCGACCCTTGGCCTGGAGCTCGACGTTGTGGCCGGCATCGTCGGCGCTCGGCTGGGGTTGCAGCACGGTGGCGGTGGGTTTGAAGACCAGGCGCAGGTCGAGCGGCATGCCGTTGCTGATACCGCCCTGGATGCCGCCGGAGCGGTTGCTGGCGGTGGTCATCTGCTGCGGCGCGCCCTCCCAGCGGTAGTGGTCGTTGTGCTGCAGTCCGGTGAGCGCCGGGCCGGCGAAACCGGAACCGACCTCGACCCCCTTGCACGCCGGCAGGCTGAGGAAGGCCTGCGCCAGCAGCGCGTCGAGTTTGTCGAACACCGGCTCGCCCAGCCCAGGGGGCAGGCCGTGCACCACCAGGCGCACATAACCGCCCAGGCTGTCGCCCTGCTTCTTCGCCCCGAGGATGGCCTGCTCCATCGCCGCCGCGTGCAGCGGATGTGGGCAGCGCGTGGGATGGCCATCGACCACCTCACGGGTGACGGCGAGGGGGTCGATGTCGGCGCGAGCGTCGAGCTGATGCACGCGTTCGACCCAGGCGACGATGCGCAGCGCCGGGAAGCGTGCCTGCAGCAACTGCTCCGCCACCGCGCCGGCGGCGACCCGCCCGACGGTTTCACGCGCGGACGAGCGACCGCCGCCCTGCCAGGCGCGGATGCCGTATTTTGCATCGTAGCCGAAATCGGCATGGCTCGGCCGATAGATGTGATGCCAATCGCCGTAGCTGCCGGAACGCTGGTCCTGGTTGCGCACCACCAGGCAGATCGGCGTACCCAGGGTGCGCGCGGTCTCGAGGTCGAGCCCAGAGAGCACCTCGACCTGGTCGGCCTCGTCGCGCGGCGTCACCAGCTTGGACTGGCCGGGCCGCCGCCGCGCCAGGAAGGCCTGCATGGCCATGAGATCGAGGGCATGACCCGGTGGGCAGCCATCGATGACGCAGCCGACCGCCGGACCATGCGATTCGCCGAAGGTGGTGACGCGAAACGCGGAACCGAAGGTATTGCCAGGCATGGTCGCTGTTGTCCAACGCTGACCACGAAGCGCCAGTGTTGCCTTGGCAGCGCTGCGCGCGGGCGGTCCAGGCCTGCCCGGCAGGGTACGGCGGTGGATGCCAGCCACAGCGGTGCCGATCAGCCTGCAGTGGCGGCGTTCGCCGGTCCTTCACGAAAAACCACCGGGACCTCCTCTTGCCCCTGAGGCGAAGGGGGATAAACCGCCGCTCTTTCCAGCGCTGGGGATGAACTCCGGCGGGCTCTCTCCACCGCTCGTTCCGAGGTTCCCGCCATGGGCAACAAGTTCAAGAAACTCAAACTCAAGCTCGACGGTTTCAACAACCTGACCAAGTCGCTGAGCTTCAACCTCTATGACGTGTGTTATGCCCGCAGCGCGACCGAGCGTCGCGACTACCTCGCCTACATCGACGAGGAGTACAACGCCGCCCGCTTGACCCAGATCCTCACCGAGGTGACGCGCATCATCGGCGCCAACATCCTCAATATCGCACGCCAGGACTACAATCCGCAGGGCGCCTCGGTGACCATGCTGATCAGCGAGGAACCGGTTGAGCAGGATCCTGAGAACAAGGAAGCCCCGGGGCCGGTGCCCGATGCGGTGGTCGCCCACCTCGACAAGAGCCACATCTGCGTGCACACCTACCCGGAGTCGCACCCGTATAGCGGCATCGCCACCTTCCGTGCCGACATCGACGTCTCGACCTGCGGCAAGATCTCGCCCCTCCAGGCGCTCAACTTCCTCATCCACAGCTTCGACTCCGATGTGCTCTCGCTCGACTACCGCGTGCGCGGCTTCACCCGCGACATCGAAGGCACCAAGCACTACATCGATCACAAGATCACCACGATCCAGAAGTACATCTCGAAGGAGATCATCAACGACTACATCGCGGTGGATGTGAACAACTACCAGGAAAAACTGTTCCACACCAAGATGATGCGCAGCGCCATCGACCTCGACCACTACCTCTTCGGCGGTGCCAGCAACAAGATCGGCAGCAAGACCGAACGCGAACGCGTCAAGTCCCGCCTGCGCGAGGAGATCCAGGAGATCTTCGACGGCCGCAACTTCGACAACGAATAAGCGGTTGGGACTCGCGCTCGGATAGTCTCCCCAGCCATCCGAGCGCGGTGCGTGGCTGTCTGCACACCACAGCAACGTTCAGGTCCGGCACTGCCCCAGGCCGCCGTCGACCGCGACGATGGTGCCGGTGATGCCGTCATTGGCGGGATCGAGCAAGGTCGCCGCCACCCGGGCGATCTGCGCCGGGTCGCCGATACGACCGAGGGCGTGATAGTTCTCCGACGCCTTGCGCGCTGCGGGCGAGGCCAGCAGCGATGCTGCCAACGGGGTGTCCGTCAGCCCAGGAGCGATGGCGTTGATGCGGAGATTCCGTCGCGCGTAGGTCGCCGCCGCCGCGCGCACCAAGCCTTCGATGCCGGCTTTGGCCGCGGCGATGGCGTCGTGGTTGGGCAGGCCCAGGCGCGCGGCGCCACTGGAGAACAGCAGCACGCTGCCACCCTGCGGCATCAGTTCGACCGCGAGGCGGAGGCTGGCGAAGGCGGCGTCGAGGTTGGCGGCGAGCACCGCGCGCCACGCCGCAGCGGTGATGCGCGCCGCTGGTTGCAGCAGCACCGACCCGACGCTGCACACCACGGCGTGAAAGCCGTCTGGATGTTGCTCGCGCAGCATCGGGGCACAGGCCGGCAGCGCGTCGACATCGGTGGGATCGGCCACCAGCGTGGTCGCGCCGCCGCACTCGGCCGCCGCGGCAGCGAGTTTCTCCGCGCAGCGGCCGATCAGGGTGAGTCGCCAACCACGCGCGGCGTGCTCCCGGGCGATGGCGCGGCCGATGCCGCCTGGACCGACGATGAGGAGCGTGGGCATGATCAGGGGACCTGGGGTGGATGGTGGGGAGGTGGGCCGAGCCGTCGTGCCAGGTGCGCGGCGCGGAAGTCGAAGATATGCGCCAGTTGCCGACCGATCCACGCCGCGTGCATGACCGCGCCGAGCGGGCCGCAGGGCAGCTCATAGGTGACACGGTCGAGGCATTCGGTGCCCCCGTCCACGGCGGTGAAGCGGTGGAGGTGATGCCACAGGCGATAGGGGCCGCGGCGTTGTTCATCGACGAAGGTGCGACCCGGTTCGACCACCGTGATCTCGGTCAGCCAATCGACCCAGATGAACGGCGCTACCTTCACCCGGTAGCCGATCAACTGTCCGGCATGCATCGGCTCGTCGCCGCCCCAGCGGATGCGGAACGACAACGACGGCGGCGTCATCTCCTCCAGGTTGCGCGGGGTGGCGAAGTAGTCCCAGGCCTCGGCGAGGGGGACCGGGATGACCTGGCGGCGTTCGATGTGGTGGATGGTGCCCATCGTGCATCCGTTGCTGCGCTGAGGTGATAGGAGCAGGCGATGGTTCGTCCGCCCCAGCCGTCATCGCGTGTGGATGAGCCCGGAGGCTGCCTGCTCGTGCTCGGTGACCAGTTGCTCAGCCGTCATCCTTCCGCAGCCGAGACGGTGCTGATCGAACGCCGCGACCTCGCGACGCGACACCGGTATCACCAGGCGCGGGTGGTGCACTGTCTCGCTGCCATGCGCCACCATGCGCGGGCGCTCGGAGCGCGCCGGAAGGTGCGTTATGTGCGCATGGATGACGAACCGGATGAGTCGTTCGCGGCGGTGCTTGCCGAGGTCCTGCGCCGCGGCGGACATCGCCAACTGACCGCCTATGCGCCTGCGGATGGTTTCATGCGAGCAGTCATCGGCGAAGCCGCGCATCACGCGCGGGCGACGCTGTCGTGGCTGGAGACGCCGACCTTCGACGTGACGCCTGCGCAGTGGGCGACCTACCGTGCTGCCCATCCGCGCCGTCTGCACCTGCGAGATTTCTGGATCTGGCAACGTCGCCGCCACCGCTTGCTGCTGGATGCGGCCGGCGAACCCCTCGGCGGGGCGTGGAGCCTGGACCAGGACAATCGTGAACCATTGCCCAAGAAGTGGACTCCACCTCCCGAACCGCCGCCGCTGCGCGATGATCCGGCACCGTCCGAGGTCGTGGCGTTGGTGCGGCGATTCTGCGCCGACCATCCCGGTGACGCGGCGACGGCGTGGCTGCCGGTCAGCCGCCGCGACTGGCTGGTGCGGCTGGATCATTTCTGCACCCGCCTGCTGGCGCAGTTCGGGCCATGGCAGGACGCCTTCGGCCACGCGCATGCGACGCTGCACCACAGCGTGTTGACCCCTGGGCTCAATAACGGACTGCTGCTGCCTGGCGAGGTCGCAGCGCGCGTGCTCAGCGAACACGCGGCGCGTCCGCTGCCGCTGAGCAGCGTCGAGGGATTCCTGCGCCAACTGCTCGGCTGGCGCGAATTCGTCGCCGGCGTCCACCGCGACCACGCGCCGGAGCAGGCGGCAGGGAACGCCTGGGATCATCATCGCCGCCTCGCGGCCACGTGGACGACGGCGACCACCGGCATCCCCCCCTGGGACGATGCGCTGCGCAAGGCGTCGGCCAGCGGCTACTGCCATCACATCGAACGTCTGATGGTGCTCGGCAACGCGTTCTTCCTCTGCGAGATCGCGCCTGGCGAGGTGCACCGCTGGTTCATGGAGCACTTCGTCGATGCGGCGGAATGGGTGATGGGTCCCAACGTCTACGGCATGTCACAGCAGAGCGATGGCGGGCTGATGACGACCAAACCCTACGTCTGCGGCTCTGCCTACCTGCGCCGCCAAGGCCGCCTGGGCACCGGCGCGTGGTGCGATGTGGTCGATGGCCTGTATTGGCGTTTCATCGCCCGCCACCGCGCACGGCTGGGGAGCAACGCGCGCATGCAGCAGGCGGTGGCTGGATACGAGCGGCTCGCGCCCGCGCGGCGCAACCGCATCCTGAATGCGGCGGAGGCGTTCTTGGGTGCGCACACGACGACCTAGGCAAGGTTCAGCGAAGGCATCCGACCTGAAGATCGCACCCGCTCTCCTACGCGAGGAGCGTTCCTCGGTGTCGACCGATCTCCTGGAGGGAGATGATATTCACCACCGAGTTCACTGAGCCCACAGAGGGTGACCAGTTCGCCTCTGTGCGCTCAGTGAACTCTGCGGTGAATATCGGCTATCGGTCGCCGTGGAGAAAGGAGCCTGGAATGCCGCAGAAGCGGGAATTCGCACCTCTGCGCCCTCCGCGCCCTCCGCGCCCTCTGCGGTTGGATTGGTCTCCTCGGTTCATCCGCCGAAAGAACCCACAAGGAATGCCGCCGAGCCGGTTTTTCCTACTGCGCGCCCTTGAGCCGCATGCGGCGGGCGATCTGGGCGTGCATCAGGACCGTGGGCACGGCGTAGACCAGGATCAGGAAGGTCTGCATGATGCCCATCGCCCCTTGGTTGCCGCCCATGCTCATGGCCAGGAAGAAGAACAGCGACGACACGATGCCGAAGACGAACCACATGCCGATGACCAGGCCGATGGCCGCGATCAAGGGGCTGCGGCGGATGACCAGCGACAGCCACGCGCAGGCGTGCCAGAAGAACACCACCGTGGTCAGCACCGCCCAGCCGCTCCAGTTGGTCAGTGTCTTACCGGCACCGTCGAAGAAATCAGCCGGCGCCAGGAAGATGCCGACGCCCAGCAGGGCGAGTGCCGGCAACATGGCGAGCAGTGCCGCGCGCAGCTTGGCATAGGCCAGATCGCGGGCGGAGAAGGGCAGCGAGAGCAGGCCGGTGAGGGTCTGCCAGCGCACCTCCTGCGCGAACAGGCGCGAGAGATGGATGGCGAATTCGAACACCAGCCACAGCAGGGCGACGATCTGGGTGGTGATGCCGTAGGCTTGCAGTTCGTCGAAACGCCCACCCATGCTGTTGCCGATGAGGATGACCACCGCCACCAGCGCGATCATCAGCAGTGGCTTGATCAGGATCATCAGTCGGCCGCCGCAGCCGAAGTGGAAGTCCTTCCAGATCACCGCGCGCAGGCCGGATGGCGGCCGGGCCACGCCGAACCAGCGCAGGCGCGAAGTGGAGCGCACATTCATCCGCTCCGGCGCCTGCGCCTCGTCATCGCGCACGAAACGGTCGAAGCAGAGCCAGGACAGGCCGAACATCAGCAGTCCCGCGACCACGCTGCTGGCGCTCTGGAAGGAGAAGAGGCCGCCGCCATAGCCGGTCGCGAGGATCTGCGACAGGCTGTGCCAGACCGTGCTTTCACGCAGCCAGGCGAGGGGGGCATAGGCCCAGAACAACCACGGCAGCAGTTGGGTGATGATCAGTACCAGGGCCATCACCCCCGAGGCCGCCTGGGTGGTCGGGCGCAGTACCGACAGCAACAGGCCGAGATTGACCAGCAGGAAGATGTAGGCGCCCAGCGCCACCGCGCAGGCCAGGACCTGGATCACCGATACGCCGCCCAGGGTCACTGCCAGCATGGCGAACGGCAGCAGCACGGCGAAGAGCATCAGCGCGTCGTAGAAACGCGCGCTCGCCTTCGCCAACAAGATGGCGAACGGACGCAGGCCCGCCATGCGCAGCAGGCCGATGGTCTGCTCCTCCTTCTCCTCGGTGATCGCCGAGCAGAACAGCCCGATGCCGGCGAGGGTGATGAAGGCCGCCGACCACCACACCAGGCTGCTGAGCAGGCGCAGGCCGGCGGCGCCGAACATGGCGCTCATCGCCGCGGTCGACATCAACGTCAGCAGGACGAGGACGCCCAGGAACAGGCGCATCAGGTGGGTGCCGCCGGCACGGGTGCTCAAGCGTACCGTCCGCGACAGCAGCGCGGTCAGCGGGCTGCTCATGTACGCACCCCGGCCTGGGTCAGATCCATGAAGGCGTCGTTCAGGTGTCTGGTCTCGGCACGGAAGCCACGGATCTGCGCACCCTGCGCGAGGGCGGCCGTCAGCAACGCCCCGCTGCCCAGGTCATCGGGTTTTACCACCACGGTCATGACCTCCGGATGCTCGGCCTGGACCTCGGTGCGCAGGACGCCATGGAGGGCGCTGAGCGCCGCGGCGAGCGGTGGACATGGCGCGCTCAGCTCGATCACCCAGGCGGTCTCGCCGCTGCCGTCGCTGCCATCGCGACCGCGCAGCAGATGGGCGATCGCTCCCGAGAATTTCACCGTGCCACGGTCCATGATGGTCACGTGATCGCAGAGATCGCCCAGCTCGCTGAGGATGTGCGAACTGATGAACACCGTCTTGCCCATGCGTCGCAACTCGCGCAGGATGTCCATCAGCTCGATGCGGGCGCGCGGATCCAGACCCGAGGCCGGTTCGTCGAGCAGCAGCAGGTCGGGATCATGGACCAGTACCCGCGCCAGGCTGACGCGCTGCTGCATCCCACGCGACAGGCCCTTGATGAAATCGTTGCGGCGTCCCGCCATGTCGGTGAGCGCCAGCACGTCGCCGATGGTCTTCTCGCGCTCATGCAGGCGCAGGCCGTAGGCGGCCGCGAAGAAGTCGAGGTACTCGAACACCGTCATCTGGCGGTACATGCTGAAATGATCGGGCATGAAGCCGATGCGGCGGCGCACCTTCATCGCCGAGCGCGTGGCGTGCTGACCGAAGATCCAGGCATCGCCGCCATTGGGCTCCAGGAGCGTCGCCAGCACCTTCAGCGTGGTGGTCTTGCCGGCGCCGTTGGGACCGACGAAGCCATGGATCGATTGTGCCGGGACAGTGAAGCTTACGCCGCTGAGCGCCTGATGGCCTTTGAACGAGTGGCGCAGGCCGACCACCTTGATCGCATCCTCGGGTCCGCGGTCGGCTGGAAGATCGGTCATGGTGCGTTCCTGACGGGAGCTGGAGCGGTGGTTGAGGGCACCGCGAGATCGAAGCGGAAGACCGTGGTGCCTTCCTGGATGATGCCGCCTGCGACCACGTAGCTGGGTGCGAGGTCGACCAGCAGGAACAGCACGACCTGGCCCGGGTCGCGCCGCTCATCGTTCCATTGGCGTTGCACGCCCTGGCCACCGAGGCCGTAGGCGATGAGCTGGGTGAAGCGTCGCGCGAGCACGGCGGTGCGCGTGGTCGACCCGGTCGCTTCATCAAGCGGGTCGACCTCGAAGTCGGGATCGTAGACCTCACGTGAACTCTTCACCTGGGTGAGGAAGTCCTCCCACGACATTCCCGATCCGGTCACGGTGAAACGCTCGTCGTCGCGGTGCAGGGTGTACAGCTTGCCGGCATAGAGCGCGCGGGCCTCCTTCACCCGTGGGCCCCATGCCAGCCCATCGGCATCGACGCCGGCGAGCCGGAGGTCGAGCGCTTGCAGGCCGTGGCCATCGTCGGTCAACCTGATGATGGCGGGATCGAGCCCGGCCAGCGTCAGCCGGCCACCGTGGATGAAGGGCTGCGAACTGTAGAGCGGGATGACCGCATCGAGGCGGGTGGCGGTGCCATCGCTGGCGATCACGGCGTCGACCCGATCGTTGTCATTCGGGCAGGCGAAGAGGTTGTCGCCGCCCGGATGGCTGAGCTCGTAACGACCGCTGCTGGTGACGAACACGCTGCTCCACTGGGTCAGCGCGAAGGCACCCTCGCCGAGGGCATGGGCATAGGCCAGCGAACTCAGCGAGGCGCGTTCGCCGTATCCACGTTTGCCCACCACCCACATGACAGTCGCGCAGCCGATGATCAGCATCCCGAGGGCCAGATTGAGCACGCGGTAATCCAGGCCGCGGCGGGCGGCGAACCAGGCGCCTGGGCCGATCAGCAGCAGGTAGGCCACCAGCACCAGGAAGATCAACGTCCACGGATGATGCGGCCGGACCAGGCCGGTGAGGAGCTGGAAGAGCCCGCTGGTCAACGGGCGCACATAGCCCGAATCGTCATGCAGCACGGGCGTGGTGAAACCTCTCGCCACCAGCGTTGCGGGAGTGAACTCGCTGCGCTCACCGGCATGCCGCAGCACCACGCCAGCGCCGACCACCTGCCGGGTGTCGACCTGCTCGAGGAAGGCCAGTTCCTGCGTGAAGTGCGCCCAGCGACCATCGACCGCGGGCAACAAGTAGAGCGTGCCACCGCGTGCCACCCAATCGCGCAGCGCCTGGCGCTGTGCCGGTTGCCAGCGTGGTGCGTGGTCCAGGACCACGCAGGCGAGGCCATCCATGGCCAGCACCGTGCTGGGGAACAGCTCATCGCTGAAACTGCGCAGACCGGTCGCTGGACCGGCCAGACGACCACTCTCGACCAGCATGACGGTGGCGGGGGCGCCGAAGGTGGGCGCGTCGATGTCGCTGGTGCCTCCCCCAGGGAGCCAGCGCACCTGGAAGGATTCCGGCTGGGTACCGATCCAGGGATGGAAGAACACCCAGCGGCTGGTGCCCGGAGCGAGGTAGCAGCCTGTGCGCCAGGCCGCGCCCGGCCGAGACAGGGGGCCTTCGCCGAGTTCGAGCGCTCCCCCGAAGGGGGCAGGACCCGGGTTGTGGAACAGCAGTGCCAAGGGATTGAAGTGTTCGGGCCGGACCTTGCCGTCGAAACCCCAGCGCACCTCGGCGATCTCGGCACCGGACACGCCCACCAGCATCAGCATCAGGAGCAGGGTGCGCGCACAGCCAGACAGATGGGTCATCGCGTGATTCCTGCGGCGGACCTTGGGTGCCAGCGGTGGAAACGCAATCAGGGGCGATGCATCAGGTGGGGGTTCCCAGTGGAGAAAAGGCTGGCCGCAGAGCCGCAGAGACGCAGAGGATGACAAGAACAGGGGGTTTTCACCTCTGCGGCTCTGGGGCTCTGCGGCCCGATCCTCTCTCATCGACTGCACTGCCCCCACTGATCACGCTGAAGATCCATTTTTTAATGATCTCACGGTCCCTCCATCAACGCGCGGATCTCCGCCTGCGACAAGGCGCCGGCGGTGATCACCAGGTCGTCGACCGCGCCCCGCAGGAAGGCCTGCGGATGAGGCTTGGCCTCGTCCGTATAGGTGACGTTGCGTCCCACCCACACCCCGTGACCGCCGGTGGCGATACGGGTATCGATCGCCCGCAGGGTGCGTCGCGAGATGGTTTCGAGGTGGCCATCGACATAGACCAGGACATGGGTGCCGATATCCGCGCGGGCACCACCGTACATCACCGCCGCGATGTGGTGCCAGGTGTCGTCCCGCAGGTCGCTGCTGCCGACCAGCAGGCCCCCGTGGGTGCCGACGCGGACGCGGCCGAGCGGCCCGTCCTTCTCGACCGGGTTCAGCGACAGTTGCCAGACCGCACCGTGACCGCTGCCACTGAATGCGCCCCATGAGACGATGGCGAAACCATCGGCGGCAGTGAAGTCTCGCGGCATGCGGATCCAGCAGGCGACGGTGCGGGCAGCGCTGCCGGCGATGCCTGGAAACGCGCTTTCCGCGAAGGCGCCGCGGCCGTCGAAGGCCAGCGCATGGCCCTGCTGGCCGGTGATCCACTGCGGCAGTCGGGCACCAGGCAGCGCGCGCAGGGTGAGATCGTTATCGGGGCCGCCGAGTCCCTGCGCTTGGACCTTGGCGATGACACCGTTGCCTTCATCGCAGCGCCAGCGCAGGTGAGCCGTCCGGGTCGCGTGAGGGGGCGGCAGGGTGGTATAGAAGGCGCCTGGATCGGCGGTGACCCGTTCGAGCCGGCCGGCGCTCAGGCGCGCGGCATCGTCCTGGCGGAGGATCACCTGGGCGCTGCCGGCACCTCCTGGGATGGCGATGATCGCCCCTTCCAGGACGTGGGCTTCGGCGCTGCCGTCGGTGCCGACGCTGACACCGAAACGCGTGCCGAGATCGACCAGGGTGCCGCTCGGCGTTTCGATGCGGTGGCCGTGGCCGGCGGGAGTGACGTTCAGCACCAGGCGGCCGCGGTGCAGCACCGTGCGGGTGGCGGTGGCCAGTTCGAGATCGGCGGGTCCTTCGACCACCAGCCGGCCGCGACCATGCAGATCGAACTCGGCCAGGCCACGGATCAGCCGCACGCGCGTGCCGGCGGTGAGTGGACCCGGGTGGACTTCCCAGGTGGCCGACTCGCTGTGCGCCAGAGTCGCGATGGCGGGGGCACCGGCGTCGACGACCAGGGCGATCACCAGGCTCGCCGCCAGGGCGGCGGCGAGCGCGTACGGTCGCCAGCGTCGGGCACGCGGAATGCTGGTGCGCACGGTCGGGGGCGGGTGCGCACCCGCCGTCGTCAGTCGTCCGACCACCTGCGTGGTGAAGCGCCCGGCCGCGGGCACCAGGGCGGTGGTGACGCGGGCGGTGAAGGCCTGGCGGCGGGCGTCGTCCTGCAGAGCGAGCGGCAGCAGGCCATCGACGAGCGCCTGGCGGGTCGACCAGAGCTCATCCCGAGCCAGGCCGAGGCGTGCCGCCGCCGGCGTATCGTCGGGTCGGGTCGGGCTCACGTTGCGCTCCGGTCGCGGGCGACGCGTTCACCGATGCAGGTGGCCAGCACCTCGCGCAGGCGATGGATCTGCATGGTGAGCGCCGAGTAGCCACGTCCGCTGCTGGCGCTGAGTTCGCGCACCGTGCGACCGACGACATACCGTTGCTCCAGCAACGCGCGCGCTGGCGCGCCAAGCGGTTCGAGGCAGGCGCGCAGGGCTTCGACCAGATCGCCTTCATGACAGCCCGCCAGCAAGGGATCGCAGTCCACCAGGGTGGCGAGCTCCTCGCTGCCGCCGATCGCCTCGGCCTGGTGCTTGCGCAGGTGGTTGCGCCAGTGGTTGCGCGCGATGCCAACCAGCCACCCCGGCAACGGCGATTCGCCGGCGTAGGTGCGGATGCGCTGGAAGGCGGTGACGAAGACGTCCTGGGCCAGATCGTCGGCGCTCGCCCAGTCCTGCAGCCGCACTCGCAACCACCCGCGCACCAGGCTCTGGTGACGGTCAACCAGGGTGCCGAACGCCGCCACATCGCCATCCTGGGCGTGACGGATGAGTTCGATGTCGGTGGGCAAGGGGTCAGGCATGGGGCTACGGTGAGGGGCCGAGTGGGATCCGGAAGTCCGGAGTCGGGTG
>JANPIY010000821.1:0-1999 GCA_031425255.1 Planctomycetota bacterium | reverse complement strand
CCGAGATGCCGCGCGGCGCTCGCCAGCGTGTCCGGCAGGGTTGCGGTGTCGCCACGGTCGGCGGCGTGCATCTCGGCGGCGACCACCGCACCGGTGTCGAGGTCGACCGCGTGCTCGGGCTTGTGCGCAAGCCGCGTGCGGCCGTCCTTCAGCTTGGCGATGCGCGCGTCGGGATCGGTCGCGCTTTCCCACTCGGCATTGGAGAGCTTCTTGCCCTTGCGGGCGCGATCCAGCCGGATGAGGTCGTCGGCCGTCGGTGTCTCGATGCCGCTCTCGCGGGCCATGCGGGTGAGCATCTCGCGGTAGCCCTCGCCGCTGCCGCGTCGCACGATGGCGCGCAGCGCCGCGTTGGCCTCCATCGTCGAGGCATCGACGCCGATCCGCTCGCCCTTCACCAGGCCACGCTCCGCCAGGCGCTGCAGCACCCAGGTGAAGACCGCATCGTGCAACTCGAGCGGCAGGCGGGAGCGCGTGCGGCTCAGCCCGGAATGGTCGAGCACCCGCTCGCTCTCGCCGACGCGAAGGAACTCGCGCAGCGACAGGCTGTCGGCGCAGCGCCATTCCAGCCCGCGCTCACTGTCGATGCCCTCGAAGTAGCCTACCAGCAGCATGCGGAAGTAAAGTCCCGGCGGCAGTGATGGCCGGCCACGCCGCGCCGCATACTGCGCCGCGCACAGCCCCTCGACGAAGCCGTCGAAGCCTGGCGTGACGAGCTCGGCCTGCAGCCGGTCGTAGAAAGCGTCGCCTGGCAAGCGTGGCATCTCCGACCACGCCACCAGCATCTCCGGCTGACGATCCCGCTGCCGACCCAGCGCCATCCGATACCCGCTCCCGTCCGACGCGGGTGTCAGAATCAGGACGCGGCGATTTCGTCAACGGGCTGTTAGGCTGGTCCAGCCTCACTCCATAAATTGGTGATCGGATGCGTTCGCCTGTTTTTTCACCAAAGTCGCTAGAATTTTTCACCGGTATTGTTTCAGCATAAGCGTCCACACGGTCGATTCAATGGAGACGTCAGATTGATTCAAGGCAGGCATTGCTGTGGACTGGTCTTCGCAGCCGCGAACATGTTCGCAGCCGCGTCGGCGCCATGCTCCGCCCGCCGCCGCAGCTTACCGTCTCGGAATGGGCGGAGCGGCACCGCATGCTTGGCAGCCGAGCCTCCGCGGAGCCAGGCCCGTGGCGCACCAGCCGCACGCCCTACTTAAAGGACGTGATGGACGCGCTCTCGGCGGTGCGGTCCGCTCGCGTGCTTCGGCCCCGGCGCGTTTCTCCGCCTTGCGATCGGCCTTGGACATCGGCGCGGCTTTCTCGCCGCCACCGGCCGGACCGCCCTTGCCCAACACGAAGTCGGTATAGTCCTCGAGTGTGCCGGCATATTCCTTGGCCTGGCCGCCATCGACCAGCACCAGCCGGTCGGCGACCAGATCGATCATGTGGCGGTCATGGCTGACCAGCACCACCGCGCCGGTATAGCTGTTGAGCGCCTGCACCAGCGCTTCGCGCGAATCGACGTCCAAGTGGTTGGTCGGCTCGTCGAGGATCAGCAGATGCGGCGCGTTGCGGGTGATCAGTGCTAGCGCCAGCCGCGCGCGCTCGCCGCCCGACAGCGAACCGACCTTCTGCATCGCCAGCGTGCCCGAGAAACCGAACCGGCCGAGCTGCGCGCGCACCGCGCCCGGCAAAGCGCCCTTCATCTCGCGCGCCATATGCTCCATCGGTGTGTCGCGTCCGTCGAGTTCCTCGACCTGATATTGGGTGAAATAGCCGACGGTCATCTTGCCGCTCGCGGTCATCTCGCCGTCCATCGCCGGCAACTGCGCCGCCAGCAGTCGCGCCAGCGTCGTCTTCCCGTTGCCGTTCTTGCCGAGCAGCGCGATTCGATCGTCGGGGTCGATGCGCAGGTTGAGGCGGCTCAGGATCGGCTTTTCGTCATAGCCGACCGCAGCAAGATCGAGCGTGATGAGCGGCGGGCGCAGCTCGGTCGGGTCGGGAAAAG
>JANPIY010000820.1:0-3383 GCA_031425255.1 Planctomycetota bacterium | reverse complement strand
ACGGAACCGAGCCCGCGATGCTGCCGCCCTCGCCGCGCTCCATAGCCGCGGCTGGCGCACACTTGTCGTTTGGGAATGCGTTACGCGCACGCTGACGGAGGAACGCCTCGCGAGCGCCCTTGAATCGTCGCTGCGCGCAGGTGCCCGACATTCTGATATCGCGCTGGAAACGCGAACCACATCGTTGCCGGCGACCTAGCAGGCTGCTGAAATGCGGACTGGCTGCTCGGCTGTGAGCGTGATTCGCTCCTGTGTCTGGTCGGCAGGGGCGGAGATGCGAGGCAAGGACGAGGTGAGGGGCTTGCTGTTCAGCTACGTGGACCTGAAGCGGCCTGTCCGGCGCGATCACCCCCTGCGGGTGATCCGCGGCATTGTGAACGCGGCGCTCGTGCCGGCACAGCCCAAGGTCAAGGCGCTGCTCTCGACGGAACACTTCTCGGTCGATGGCACCCTGCTCGAGGCTTGGGCCAGCACTAAGAGCTTCCGTCCCAAAGACGGCTCCGGGCCGGTCCCCCAACCCGACGGCGGTAGCGGCGCAGGTCATACTCGAGGCCGAACTCCTCGAGCAGCCACAGCACGCGGGTTGAACGCGAAAAATCGAGGTGGTGGACGGTGATCAAGGAGTTTCTCCAGTCAATCCAGGTGGCGGCACGATTTCCCCGAAGGGACGTTCCGCCGTCCGAGCGCTTCAGCGTGAACGAACGACGGTCGGCAGTGGCGCAATCAGGTGGGTCACTTGCACTTGGTCAGACCCGCGGTGAAAGGCCAACGCCCGCTCCAGCACGTCTTCGTCGTTTCGGGTCAGGCGCTCCTCGTGGCGCAGGTGGTCGAGCCACGATGTAGTGAGGTAGGCCTCGACCCAGCGCCCGCTTCCAATGCGATCTTCGTAGACGCCCCAGGTGAGGGCACCTGCACGCAGGCGCACGCGGCGTAGTTGACGGGCGGCTGCGACGAAACCCACTTCGTCAGCCGTATCGATGAGGTACTCGACGGTGATCAACACCGGCCCACGGTCGTGCTCCGTTTCGTCAGCGACCTGATCCATGTTTGAGAACGGCACCGGTGCTAAATCGAGGCATGGAAGGGTGCGCAATGACCACCGAAGCATGACGCTCAACCCAATCAGGATGCCGGCCACGCCGGATGCACCCAGAGCAGCCGACGCGCCGAACCAGATGGCGGCCTGACCCCAGACAACGCTTCCCACCGTCATCGCTCCCGCGAAGGCGACGAGGTACACGGCGAGCGCGCGTGCCTTCACCCAGCCGGCACTGGTGACCTGAGCCGCAGCATTGAGGGTGGAAATCGCCGCCATCCAGGCTGACCCAGCAGGTATCAGTGCGGCACCCGTCGTGAGGATGCCGCAGTCCAGCGCGATCACCAGACTGACCGACGAAAACACGATGGTCGCCGCCAGGAGGATCGAGTCCGCTCCAAGGCCTGCACGGTGCACCCGAGGTAGCAAAAGCGCGCCAGCCACCGCACCGACCCCGACGCATGCCAGGAGCATCCCATATCCAAAGGCCGTGAGGCCAAGCTGTTGCCGCGCAATGATGGGAAGAAGAGCCCAGTGAGCGCTCGCTGGGAGGAGAAATGCAACGATCCGAAGCAACGTGACGCGCAGCAGGGGCGCGTATCTGACGTAGCGCAGACCTGACCGCAGAGCCGGCAGGAAATGTTCCGACGGCAGCCCACCCGCGTCGGTCGGACGGTCCCACCGCCAGACGACCCACGCCACGCCCCCGACCGATAGCGCATTGAGGAAGAACACCGCAGATGGGCTTGCCAGGAACATGGCGACGCCACCCAGTGCGGGCCCGATGGCACGCGCAAGGTTGAAGCCGAGACTGTTGAGGGCGACGGCAGCCGGAATCTCGGACCGTGGCACGAGCTCGGCCACGACAGCGGTAAGGGGCGGGCCGTTCATCGCGCTGCCGATGCCCAAAGCGAATGTTGCGACCAGCAACACCGCCGGCGTGACCAAGCCGAGCAGCGACAGGACGCCCAGCACCAGCGCCGCCCCCAGCAGCCAGATTTGAGCCGCGAGAAGGAATCGACGCCGATCGAAGATGTCGGCAAAGACGCCCGCCGGCATCGACAGGAGGAACACCGGCAGCGAGGCAGCCGCCTGCACGAGGGCGACCATCAGCGGATTGGGCGTCAGGGCGGTCATGAGCCACGCCGCACCCATGTCGTGCATCCACGTACCGACGTTCGATACTGCGGTCGCTATCCACAGAGCCCGGAACACCGGGTGCCGAAGCGGTGCCCATGACGTTGGCGTCGATGAAGGGGCCTTGGCGTCAGAACGGGACGACGCTTCACGCGGATCCGCGTCATGTCCGCCCCTGGCTAGATGAAGCATCGACTCTGCTCCGGCAGTCCGCGTGCCACACGGAGCATCTCGGCCGGATAGGGTGGCTGCCCGACGCCTGGGCGTCGGGAGAAGCTGGCGTACCACGCCGACAGCGCCGGGCAGTCGGAAGGCAGCGATACGCCGTAGAACTGGTCGGTGAACTCCAGCAGCGCCATCGCGACGCAATCCGCGACGGTCGGCGAACTGCCGAGCAGCAGCGGTCCGACGACCAGGCGTTCGGCGACACGCAGCTTGTCCGCGAACCTGTCCGCGCCGATCCGCGCCGCATCCAAGCTCATGGGGTGCCTGCCGGCGTTGGCCTGGCTGCCCTGGCGGGCCCAGAGCCCGAAGAAGGCCGTTGCCTCGTCGAGGATCGCTACCAGCTCTCGCGTCCGAGCGCGCTCCCCCGGCGTGACACCGAGCAGGTTTGGTTCGGGATGGCGTTCCTCCAGGTATTCGAGGATGGCGATCGACTGGCCGATCCGCAGTCCCTCCTCGGTCTCGACGACCGGCAGGGAATGCGCAGGGTTCAGGCCGAGCAAGAAGCCTGGCGGCCAGAGCTCGTGCCGATGGGGGAACTCGACCTCGATCAGTTGAAGGTCGGTGATCCCCTTCTCAGCGAGATAGTGGGTGAGACGCCTCGGGTATGGACCCCACGCAAAGTTGTAGAGCTTCATAGCTCGGCTCGGCGCTACACCGGTTTGCGGCACGGTCGCGTCACGATGCCCTGAAGGTGGTGCCTGCCGCATCGAGAAACGGCTGGAACAGGGCCGCCGGCCAGTTGGGGTCAGTCCGGGACGTGCGGTCAAGGCACTTCCACACGCTATGCCGGCGCTCGAACACGTCGTCATAGGTGCCGGTCGAAACCGTCCCGACCTGCTCGTCTTTCCAGGACACGACCCAGCGCCAGTGTGCCTCCGCGCGATCTTCGGACCCGGAGATCTCGAACGCCCCCATGGAGTGAGACCATTTGTCCATGGGAAAGACGCTGTGGGCGTAGTCGAACATCTGCTTCATGCCGTCCGGT
>JANPIY010000819.1:0-7731 GCA_031425255.1 Planctomycetota bacterium | reverse complement strand
AGGCCATGTTGAGCACCAAATGGTTCGTCTGACGCGGCCGCAGCCGACGAGGGCCGGGCGCAGTAGGGATGGGTTATGAAATCAGCTCTAAGCCTGGGACCACACGAAAGGAAGGAGCGTCTCCTTCTCAAGACTCCCATTTCCTTTTCAGTGAAATGGGAGGTATTCATACTTTCTTCATCTCATGGGGTGCCATCCATCGTGGATCGCGGACCTCTTTCCTTCTGATCGATCGGACCTCCGGCGGTCACCACCCCTCCAAGGAACTTCCATGCATCGTTGCCTCTCCCCGACCTTGTCTGTGCTCACCGTCCTCCTGGTCGGCGTCTCTTTCGCCGCCGGAGCGGACGAGGCACTGAGCGTGGAGCAGCGCCTGCAGGCCCTCGATCAGGAAGTCAAACAACTCAAGGAGGCGGCTGCCAGGAATGCGCTCGCCACCGGAGCCACCGCCAGCGCCGCCAGCCTGGACGCACCGGCAAAACTCACCGCCAGCGCGAAGGAGGGTTTCTCGCTGTCCTCGGCGGACGGTGCCTATCGCCTACGCCTGGGCGGCTTCGCCCAGATCGATGGCCGCTATTTCCTCGCTGATGAGGAATTGCCATTCACCAACACCTTCACCCTGGCCAAGGTCCGGCCGATCATCGAAGGCACGCTCGCCAAATACTTCGACTACCGGCTGATGTTCGATCTCGTCAGCACCCCGACCCTGGTCGACGCCTATCTCACCGCCAATATCGATCCCGCGTTCAAGCTCACCGCCGGCCGTTTCAAAGTCCCCTTCGGCCTCGAGATGCTCCAGAGCGATACCAACACCGCGTTCATCACCCGTGGTCTGCCCACGGCGTTGAGCCCGACCCGCGATGCCGGCTTCCAGGTCAGTGGTGATGTGCTGGGCGGCACGCTGAGCTATGCGGTCGGCGTCTTCAACGGTCCGGTCGATGGCGGCAGCAAGGACCCCGACACCAACGACGACAAGGATGGCATCGGCCGACTGTGGGCGACCCCGTTCAAGAACTCCGGTCAACTCGCCGTGCAGGGGCTGAGCCTCGGCATCGCCGCCAGCTTCGGTCATGAAAAAGGAGCGGCGACGGCTGCCACCAGCAACGTCCCCACCTACAAGACCGCGGGCAACAACACCTTCTTCACCTACGACGCGACCGCTTTCGCGAAGGGCGATCGCACGCGTTTCTCGCCACAGCTCTATTGGCCGATCGCAAGCTTCGACGTGATGGCGGAATACGTCGTCACCACCCAGCGCGTCCAGGAGGCGGCAGCGGCGGCCGATATCACCAACTCTTCCTGGCAGGTCGTGGCCGGGTACGTCATTACGGGTGAAAAAGCCACGATGAAAGGCATCTCGCCCGCGAACCCATTCGGGACTGAAGGATGGGGCGCACTCCAGTTCGTCGCCCGCGTCGGCATGATCGAGATCGATGACGCCGCCTACGACAACGGCTTCGCTTCGCGGCTGACCTCCGCCAGCACCGTCACCAACATCGGCGTCGGCGTGAACTGGTTTCTCAACCGCAACGTCAAGCTCCAGCTCAACTACGATCACAGCACCTTCGACGATGGCGCCACCGCGGCCCTGGGTGGCGATCGGGAGGACGAGCAGGTCATCCAGAGCCGGGTGCAGTTCGTGTTTTGACCGCCGTGCGGCGTGCGGCGTGGTGCGCTCTGATGGCAAACGCCCATCAGAGCGCATCCGGTCATTCATGAGAGCGGGTTGATCACGGGCACGGACCTCCGCAAGAACCCCATACGCCACTCGTCACACGCCGCACGCTTGGGTTCACCCCGGCGGTAGGCACTCGCCAAAACGCATCGGCGTGCCGAGCGGCTTGCCGATAAGTTCGCCGTCGCGCATCACCACGTTGCCGCGGATGATGGTCGCGCGTGGCCAGCCGCTGACGGTCATGCCGGCGAAGGGCGTCCAGCCGACCTTGGTGGCCATCTCGGCGTCGCTGATGGTGTGGTTGGCCTTGAGATCGACGATGGTCAGATCGGCGTCGTAACCGCAGGCCACGCGGCCTTTGTCGACCAGCCCGAACAACCGCTGCGGACCGGCGCTGGTGAGATCGACCAGGCGTTCGAGCGACAGCCGACCCTTGGCGACATGGTCGAGCATCAGTCCGACGAAGGTCTGCACTCCAGGCATGCCCGACGGACTGTTGGGATAACCGGCGTCCTTTTCCGCCCGCGTGTGCGGCGCATGGTCGGTGGCGACCACGTCGACGGTGCCGTCGGCGACCGCCGCCCACAGCGCTGCGCGGTGACGTTCATCGCGGATCGGCGGATTCATCTGCGCGTAGGTGCCAAGGCGGTCGTAACACTCCGGCGCGGCCAGCGTCAGGTGGTTGGCCAGCACCTCGACGCTGGCGACGTCGCGATGGTCGCGCAGGAAGGCCATCTCCTCGGCAGTGGTGACGTGCAGGACATGCACGCGTTTGCCGTGGCGCTGGGCCAGCGTGACCAGCCGGGTGGTGGCGAGCAACGCGGTCTGCTCATCGCGCCAGACCGGGTGCAGGTGGGCGGTGGCGCCGGTCGCGGGAATGAGCCCGCGGCGTTCGATCAGGCGTGGCTCATCCTCGCAATGCACCGCCATGCGTCGGCGGATGGACCGCACCACGCGCTCCAGGGTGGTATCGTCCGCCACCAGCAGGTTGCCGGTCGAGCTGCCCATGAACACCTTGACGCCGCTGCACCCTGGGAGGCGTTCCAGATCGCCCAGCTGATCGGCGTTGTCGGCGCAGCCACCCATATAAAAGGCGTGGTCGACCCACGCGCGTCCGCTGGCGCGCGTCAGCTTGTCCTGCAAGGCCGCGGGGGTGGTGGTCGACGGCTTGGTGTTGGGCATCTCGAAGATGCCGGTGACGCCGCCCAACGCCGCGCTGGCGGTTCCCGTGGCAAGGTCCTCCTTGTGCTCCGTTCCTGGTTCGCGCAGGTGCACCTGGGTGTCGATGACGCCCGGCAGGATGGTCAGTCCACGCGCATCGAAACGGCCGGCGCTCTTGACCTCGCGCAGATCGCCGAAAGCGGCGAAGCGTCCAGCGCGGATGCCGATGTCGGTCTGCGTGCGACCGGCATGGTTCACCAGCGTGCCGCCGGTGACGATCAGATCGAAGGAGGGAGCGGTGGTCATGTGGGTTCCTCTTCCAGGCCAGCGAGGCCGTCGAGCAGCAGGGGCGAGACGGGGCGTGTCGCTTCGGACTTGGCGGTGGGCTCGGTGTCGGGCTGGGGACGCTCGAGCAGATCGAGGTCGCGTTCCAGGCTCAAGATCAGCGAGCGGGCATCGGCGTAGCGCTGAGCGGGATCGACCTGCATACATTTCAGGATGGTCTTGGCGGTCAATTCGCTGACCCCGGGCGCCAGCAGACGCACGTCCGGGCGGTCGGCAAACACGTGCTGCAGCGCCTGGCGATCGGGTGTCCCAGGAAAGGGGGGCTCGCCCGCCAGCAGCCAATAGCCGATGCAGCCCAGGGCATAGAGGTCCGCTGCGGCGCCGATGCTCGGCTGGTCGCCGAGTTCTTCCGGTGCGGCCCAGGCTTGGCGGCCGAGCTGTACGGCGTTCAAGCGCGGCGTACCGGCGCGGCCGGCCAGCGCGTGATCACCGAGCGCGACGCGCCCATCGCTGTTCAGCAACAGGTTCCCAGGGTGCAGGTGCGCGTGGCACAGCCCCAGCTGATGCAGGTGCCAAAGGCCCTTGGCGGCATGCCGGAGAATGGTCAGCGCGCGGGTCTCCGAGGCCTCGCCCTTGAGCTCGGCACGTTGCCAGGCGTCGCGCCCAGGGCGGTATTCCTGCACCAGCGTCCAGCCGCCAGCACCGCTGGCGACCAGATCCAGGTACGGGATCAGGTAGCGATGTTCACTGCCCAGCAGTGGGGCGAGCTCGGCCCGCACCACGCTGCTGGCGGCCTCATCGATCAGCGTGGAATCGAGGTCCTTGAGCACGACCAGCCTGTCCGCTCCCAATCCGAGCCAGGTAGTACCCAAGCGCCCGCGACCGAGCTCAGCGAGGCGGCGGTAGGGCTCGGGCTGGCGTGTGCCGATCGCCGGCAGCAATGCCAGCAGCGCGGTCGCGGTCGCTGCGCTGATCGACCCAGGGAGGTCGGCCAGCCGCGCAGCGACCAGGTGGGGATCGTTGCCGCAGCCCTTCAGCACATGGCGCAGAGCGAGCGCCTCCTTCACCGAAAGCAGACGGCGTCGCAGGGCGGCCTGCAGCAGAGCGGTGGCGGCATGATGCTGGGTCATGTGGCGGATCTCGGATCTGCCGCGGTGTCGGCCTCGTGCAACCAGGCGAGGTGGCGGGGATGTGGATATGCATCTCCACGCCCCACCCGCCGCGAGGCGTCCGCCTCCAGATCATGGAGCACGCCGGCGAGCGCGCGCTGACGGGCGCGCAGGGTCACCCCGGCCGGCGGGTCGGTGGGGTACAGGATCGGCGCACCGTAACAGATCGCCACGCTGCTGCCGGGCAGCGGCACGCGGAAGCGGTCCCAGCTGCGCTTGAAACTGAACTCGCAGCTCGCCCGCGCAGCGATCGGGACCAGCGGCACGCCGAAGCGGCGCGCGATCTCCACCGCCCCGGCCTTGACCCGTTTGAAGGGACCACGCGGCCCATCGAGGTTGAGTACCACATGGTAACCCTCGGTCAGTGCGCGCATGAGTTCCTTGGCGCCATCGATGCCACCACGCGAACTCGAACCGCGCACCACCCGCAAGCCGATGGTCTCGAGGTAGCGGGCGGTGATCTCGCCGTCGCGGGAACGGCTGGCCAGCGTCGCCACCCGCATGTGGTGATGGGGCCCCAGCACATTGAGCAGGCTCTGATGCCAGTGGCAGACCACGAAGGTCCCGGTCGGGCTCAGACGCGCCGCGGCGCGCAGATGTTCGGTGCCGAAGAGGTGGAAATGCAGGGTCCGCGTCAGTCCCCGCACCAGGTGCTTCACCAACGTCGGCGAGGGCTTCAGCCGCATCGTCGCTGTCCTATCCGGGCTGACGGGAGCAGGTGCATCGGCGGGTATTGAGGGGGTGGTGCCAGCATCGGCAACCCCTGGGATCCGCGGGCATTCCAACAGGTTGGCGAAACCGTCTTGACCAAGGTGCCGTGCCCACTAACTTCCGCACCCTCATCCAAGACCTGCCCGGGTGGCGGAATTGGCAGACGCACTAGATTCAGGTTATAGCGCCTTCACGGGCGTGAAGGTTCGAGTCCTTTCCCGGGCACCATGTTCTGCAATCGGTTGCAGCGAATTCCCACTGGTTTAGGCCGGTGGGTTTTTTGTTGGTTGGGGTTTGGGAAGTGCTTTGGGAGGCATGCTCGCCGCCCACCTCAGCGCTCATCCGAAACGTCTTTCTGGGCATCCAGTTTCCTGATCCGCTCACGATCGGCACTGGAATGTGTGAGGTAGAGGACCGCGACGACTGAGACCGCGGAGGCAAAACCGACGAGCTTGCCCAGCAATGCTCCTTTCAGATGCCCACTCCAGAAAAGGTAGACCATCAGCGCGGCGAGCGCGAGTGCATAGGCCACCGTTACGCGCGCTGCGATTGGATTGAACTCGAAAAGCGGCTTCTTCTCCATGCGATTCCATGCCCTCCCTGGTAAAAAAGTTCCCCCGTCTGGACGTAGTGCAAACCAGCCCAGCAATGGAACTAAGCTGCACAGGTAGCTGCCGAGGCCACAACTAGCCCCAACGCCCAGATAGGTGTCATTGGGCTATCAAGCTTTAGAATTCCGAGCTATTATTCTCGCGGCGAGGACCAAATGCGTTGCACTCTCATTACCATCTCGCTCATATTCGTTTTGGGCTGTGGTTCGTCTGCCACGCCCATCAGTAATTCGCCTGCACAGATCCCGAAATCACCACCGGATCCAGTTTTCGTATTAGTCGATACGTTGCCTAGGGAAGTCGTTGGAGTCTACCATTCGGACGAATGGTCGGAACTGTCTTTGAAATGGCAGCGAGAGAAAGCGCGCCAATTCCTCGTCTTGCATGAAGCTGTACATGAAATGCGGGTCAACGGTAATCTGCGCCAAGTGCTAGTGTCCCATCGCATACCGCTCTACGATGCCACTTCAGCGGGCTGGAAACAGCATATGAGATGGACGCGCATCGAGCTGGTGAAGCCCGGGGTCGTCATGGTTTACTCAAAATTTAGCGAAGATCGGCTGGCGACACCGCTGGATGCGCCAAGCTTGACACCGGAATCCACACCGGGCATGGAGCACCCACTCCAATTGAGATGACTGCGTCAATGCACCCGGTATGCGCTTGTATCGCGCCATCACCCATCCGGTTGCACCAGATCGTAGACCCATGGGTACTCGCGCAGGGTGTCTAGCTTGGTGAGGTGATAGACATCAACGAGGCGGCAGACTAGATCTCCGCCATCGGTGATCGGGATGGTGATATCGACATCGCCCGGTCGCGGTGGTGCCGAGAAATAGAGGTAGGTCACCTGACTTTCCCACCAGTGATCGGGGACCTGGACGTAGTAGTCGACGGCGGTGCAGGCGCGAATTCCGCTGAGGCGTTGTCCTAGCCGCGTCTCCACTTCGGCAATCGTCATGCCGGGAATGATGCTGCGCATGGCAGGGGGAAGCGCCGGCGCGTGGCGTGCCCATATCAATCCAAGGAGCAGGGCCGCGAAGACGCAGAGCGTGAACATGCCGGCGAACAAGAACAGGCGGGGCATGTCGTAGTGTCCGGCGGATGAACGGGCCGATGGGTGGCCGGTTCAGCCGCGCCGGGCCGAGGTTCACGGTCGCTCGATCGGCACCCTGGTGTTCACGGTGATGCCGCTATGGTCCGCGCATGATCCGCACGTTCCTGATCGGTGCCGCCCTCATTGGCCTCTTCTCGCAGATACCGGCGGTCGAGGCGCCGCCCGCGGCGGCCACGCTGCAACCGGTGCTCACCACCATCCGTGCGCAGGTGAAGGAGAACTACGGCGCGCCATCGGCGCGGGTCGCCGACGCCCTGCTGCGCAGCGCGTTGACCGAACGGGAACCGGTGATGGCGTACGCCTACCTGCGCGAAACCATCCGCGTCGCAACCGAGGTTGGCGACAGCGCCAACGCCCAGAGCGCGGTCACCCGCCTGACCACCACCTTCGCCGTCGATCGCCTCGATGAACAGGCCGCTGTGGTCCCCGCCCTGGCGGGCAGCGCGAAGACCGTCCCCAATGCGTCGGTGGCCGCCCATTTCGCCTTGCGCACGTGCCGTGAAGCGGCGCTGGCTGGCAACGCCGTGATGGCCGCACGCATGGCGGCTGTGGCCGTGACCCTGGGGGCGCGCCACAAGGACCCCGCCCTCAAGGACGAGGCCAAGGATCTCGCCGCGTGGGTGCCGGAACATGCGCAGTCGCTGGCGACCCTGCCAGTCGATGATCTGCTCGGCACGTTGACGCCGACCGCTGCCTCCAGGCGTGGGCGCCACCTGTGCATGCTGGAAGGCGACTGGGCCGGCGGCCTGCCGCTGCTGCGGCAAGGGAGCGATGCGGCGTTGGCATCCTTGGCCACCACCGAATTCGCCAGCCCGCGCACCGCAGCCCAGACCTTGGAACTCGCAGATGGCTGGTGGTCCCTGGCACAGAAACTTAGGGGCCACAGCCGTCAGCTCGTGCAGCGCCATGCCGCGGGACTGTACCGAACGCTCGTGCCGACACTCTCCGGCATCACCCTGGCGCGGGTCGCGCAACGCCTGGCCGCGCTGCCGCTCGACGTGA
>JANPIY010000818.1:0-15565 GCA_031425255.1 Planctomycetota bacterium | reverse complement strand
GTCCAGGGGCGGCAGAGCCCCTGGCGGGCGTAGCGGGCAGAGCCCGCGAACAACGATCCCCCGAGCTCGCCTGCGCGAGCGAGCGGGGACCAGGCTTGGTTTTGCGCAGCAAAACACGCTGGCGAAGCCAGCGTCGCATGTGGCTGATCGCCGCGCCCCGCGGCGACCGCCGCAGGCGGCGAGCGGCGCAGCCGCGATGTCGGACACAGGCGCAAGCCGCAGCCTACTCCTCGCCTTCTTCGAAACACACCAGCATGCCCCCGCGGGTCGGGACGAAGATGCGGCCTTCGTGGACCAGGATGCCACTGGAAGCTGGGCTGCCGATATCGGCGTGCCAGCGTTCCTTGCCGGTGGCGGCATCCAGGCAGCGCAGGGTGCCCTGCTGATCGGCGATGTAGACGCCGCGTTGGCCGATGGCCGGCGCCGCGCTCAAGGCAGCGGTACTGCCCTGGGCCGGGAAGCGCCAGACCAGCTGGCCTGGGCGGGTGAGATCGACCGCCACCACGCGGCCTTCGGCGACCGCGACATAAGCGATGGTCTGGCCCGGGCGGTAGGCCGCGGCGCCGACGCCGGCGCCATCCAGAGGCCAGGAGCCCAGCGCACGTTTGCTCTCGGCGACCTCCGGATTGGCATCGATCGCCATCAGCAGGCCGCTGTTGTCGATCGCCAGCACGCCGGGTCGGCCGCTGATGGTGGCGCGCACCAATTGCCCGACCAGTTCGCCACGCGTGCGCAGACGATAGAGCAGGACGGGCGGGGAACGGTCGGTGACCGCGGTGGTGTCGTACACCACCAGGTGGTTGCCGGAGGGGGCGTACAACAACGTGCGGCCCGCTTCGACCTGATCGCCGAACAGCTGGCCGCTGAAATCCGCACCGGTCTGGAATTTCGGATACGGGATGAAGCGGCCTTCCTGATCGCGGGCGAAACTCACCACCTCGCCACCGCTGGCGGCGAGGAAGAAGAGCTGCTGACCAGGGATGAGCTGGTGTTCCTGCGCCCACAGGGCGCCGGTCAGACGCAGCGGGCTTTCACCGGTGGTCTGCGGGAAGCTCCATTGCACGGTGCGGGTGGTGGCGTCGACCGCGGTCAGGCGATTTTCCAGGACGGTGAAGATCTGATTCTGGAAAATCACCGGCGTCTGTTTGAATTCATCGACGGTCTGCGGGAAGCTGATGGGCTTGTTGGCGCCGAGATTGGCATCGACCACCTCGATGGTCGCCTTGTTGGTGCCGACGAGGATGAATTTACCGAGTGCGATCGGCGCTGTGACGGCGATCGCGCCACCCAGCGTGCTCTGCCACAGCGGGCCCCGCGTGAGCGCGAGCTGGACCTGGCCCTTACGGGTCTGATACGACACCAGGAAGGCGGCGGGATTGAAACCCGGACGTCGCGCTTCGACGGTCACGGTTTCCGTCGGCAGGTAGGTCAGACGGTGTTTCCACGGGCCGCGGCTGCCAGCCGGAGCCTTGATCACCTGCTCGGCGCCGGCGCGTTTGATCACCAGCATGGTCAGGTGGCTGTCGAGGTGCGCCGTGAAGGGGAGCGCCAGGGTGGCGGCGTATTCGGCCACGCCCTTGCCGGTGGCCTGCTTCACCTGCGCAGCGAGATCGTCGAGCGCGGCGAAGGCCTGCTTCTCATCGCCCCGCTCGAAGGCGTTCAACGCGATCTGGCCGATCTCCCGGGCGAAATCGACTTCCAGCACGGTCAGCCGGTCGCGCGCCATGCCGGCGGCGAGTTCGCCTTTGCCGCGGCTGGCGCGATTGTAGGCGACCAGCGCCTCCTTCTTGCGTCCAGCCTGCTCGAATCGCTCAGCGCGTTCGAACAGGTCCTTGGCGATTTCGTTGCGGGTCGCCCAATCGCTGGCCAGCGTGGTGAGCTCACCACGGAGTTTGCCCGGCAGATCCTTGCGTTCGAGGATGCGCCGCACGATCACGATGGCGCCATCCCAATCGAGCGAGGTCCAGGCGCGCTGGGCACCTTCCATCTCGGCGTTGACCTGGATGGTGATCTGATCGTCGCTGACGGTGGCGAGCAGGGCGTTGGCCTGTTCGGCGGCCTTGGTCCCAGGGAAGTTGGTGCGGATGAGCTGCAGGGTTTCCAAGGCGCGCGGATGTTGGCCAGCGGCCTGGAAGCTCTTGGCGGTCTGGACCTGCTCGGCAGCACGGGCTTCGTAATCCTGTTTCACCTGCAGGTCGAAGGTGTCGACATCAGGGATGATCCTGGTGCCACCGTAGTCCGTCCGCAGGGCGTTCACTTCGCGGAAGAGATCCTGGTACATCGCCGAACGCTGCTTCTCCGAGGCGCTGGCCTTGACCACGTCGAAGGCCTTGCGCGCCTTGTCCTCACGCACCACGTTCTCGTACCACTGGTAGGCCGCCACGCCGGCGGCGGCGATCACCACCCCCATCATCAGATAGACCAGGACGCGGGTGGCCTTGCTGGTCTTTATCGCTTCCGAATTCTGCGCGTGGTTGAGGACCTGTTCCTTGATGTTGCTGAAACGGCAATCGGTCTCGAGGGTGTTCTTCAGGGTCTCCAGCGCCTGGCGCGGGCGGACCGACGTCAGCAGGGCATGCCACAGCGATTTGTATTCGACCAGCGCGTTCTCGGTCTGCCCATCCATCAGGTAGGCCTTGGCGAGGAAACGGTGCGGATCCGGTGACCGCGGCAGGAGGTTCTTCGCGCGATGGCAGGCGTCGATGGCCCGGCTGGTATCGCGGGTGCCAAGGTAGGCCTGCGCCGCCGCCACGTAGGCCAAGGCGGCATCCTCGATCGAACCGAGTTCGGCCAGCACCTTGGCCCGATCGAACTGCAGGTCGGGGTCGTCCGGCGACAACGCCAGCACGGTATCGAGATCCTGACGCGCCTGCTCCAGGTCGCCCTGGTCCTGCGCCATCTGGATCAGCTCGAGGTACAGTTCGACCGCGCGCGGCGCCTGACGCAGCTGGGCGTAACATTCCGCCAACGGCCGGATGACCTCGGGCACCGGATTGAGTTTGTGCACCGCTTCCAACAGCGACATCGCGCTCTCGACCTCGCCGGCCTTGCGCAACGCCTCGGCGTCGACCACCACCTCGTCGGCGGTGCGCGGACGGGCGACGGCAGCCAACACCAGCTGGGCGGCGATGGCGTAGGTGTCGAAGCGCGTGACGCCGACCGAGTCGGCGACCGCGTCGAGGGTGTGCCGCCCATCGAGGTAGCGCAACACCTTGAGCATCTCGGGATCGGTCTGGATATTGCGGAGATTGTTGCGGCCGTCGTTGTCGACCACGTACAGGGCCGACGGATCGGTGATGACTTCGCGGATGCGCCGCCATTCATCCTTCCGCCGCGTAGCTTCGAGCAGCAGCTGGGTGGTCTGCAGCCCGACCTGGCCCATCGCCACCACATCGTGGACCTGGAGCTGCGGCACCGGCGCACCGTCGGTGAAGGTGAAATCGCCTTCATGCCATTCGAAGATCGGGCAGACCAGCTCCTCGACGCACCAGGCGGTGGCCTCGTCGAGTTCGGTCTCCTGGACGTAGCCGCTCGCCAATACCAGGTCGCGCAGCGGGTGGCCCAAGGAATAGAGGCGTTGGTTCAGATCAGCGGTCTGTTCAGGCGACAGCAGCGATTTGCGCAGCAGCGCATTCAGCAGGAAGGCGCGGCCATCGATCTGGGGCGCATCGCACATCGCCACCTGGCCGGTGTCGAAATAGATATAGCGGTGACCATCAGGGCTGCCGACCGACAAGGTGCCGGTCTGCCGATTCATCTGCAGCGTTTGGAAGATGTCGGTGAGATTGACGGAGCTGAGTTGGCCTTGGAAACCCATGCGGGGCCTGCCTGACGAATGGTGCTAGAGGTTGCCGAACAGCGCGTCGAGTTGGTTCTTCATCTCGTCGGAAAAATTCTTGCCCAGGGTCTCCTGTTTTTCCTCATCGGGTTTGCGTTTGCCGGCTTCCACCAGGACGGCCTCGAGCTGCACGGCGAGTTCTTTGCACAGCACCTGGATCATGCCCGCCTTCACCGCTGAGCCGAACACCGTCACCAGCAGGGTGCGCTCGCCCAGGAGGGTGATGTGGATGCTCTGGCCCTGGCCCTGATGGAAGAGCACGCGGAATTCAGGCTCACCCAGCAGGCGGGCGATCTCGCGGGTACTGGCGAACGAGCCGGCGACCAGGGCGGCGAGCGCGGAACTGTCCTGCTTGAAGAAGCCCTGGCGGGCCACCATGTGGCCCTCCTTGTCGATCACCAACGCGCATTGGGCGTTGGCTTTTTTGACGAAGGCCAGCAGGACCGCATTGATGCGGTCGATGTCAGCAGCGTAGAAGACCAGGCGCCGCAGGCGGAGGGCATCGTTCTCACTGACCATTGGCACCCTCCGCCGGCTTGGGTGCCGCCGACGCCGGCTGATCCGCTGCCGGCTCGGTGACGGGCTTCTCTGCTGCTGGAGTGGCTGGTTGCTCCGCGGCGGGTACCGGCGGCTCGCTTGGTTTGATCGCCGGCTTGGGCGCTTCGCTGACCGGTGCCGGTGCGGTCGGAGCGGGCCCACCGCCCATCAACATGCGCTGGAAATCCTGCGGCAGGTAGCCGCGCACCGCCGGCACATAGATCACCGCGACCACCATCATCACCACCAGGACGATCAGGCCGATCAGCACGATCAGCAGGGTCTTCACCCCGTTGCCGCCGGGGCGCGAGGCCTCCTGGTAGCGCTTCAGGCTCGGATCAGTGGCGCCGAGATTGACCCGGGCGGCGGCGGGCTGCTGCTTGAGATTGTCGAGTGACGGCGGTTTCGCCTTGGCCAGGTGCTTGTCGCGCGGATCAGCCGGGGTCTGAGCGGCGATCTGCGGGTTACCACGCGAGGGCGTCGGCTGGGCCGGGTGCGGCATCTGTTGACGCTGGGGCATCGCCACCGGAGCTGGTGGTGCCGGCGGACGCTGCGGCGGCGGCAAGCGCTGCTGGGCCACCGGCGTATGCGCGGGAGCCGGCGCAGGCGCCATCGATGGCTGGGGGGCTGGCGGGGTCTGGGCCGGCGGGGCGCCCAGGGCGGTATTGGTGCGCCGTCGGTTGGCGGCCGGCGCATGCTCCTTGTTGAGCTTCTCGATCACCAGGCGGGAGATCTCCTTGAGCGTGGCGAAGACGCCTTTGCCTTCGCGGGCGACGCCTTCGAACACCGGCACGTTCATCGGATTGAGCTTGGCGTTGATGTCGGCGATCGAGAGCGCGTTGGGCAGGTCGCGTTTGTTGTACTGCAGGACCAGTGGCACGTCATCGATCGTCAGGCTCATCTCGGCGAGGTTGTCACGCAGATTCTGCAGCGACTCGAGGTTCTCGGCCATCTTGTCCGGGCTGGAATCGGCGACGAAGATGACGCCATCGACACCCTGCAGCACCAGCTTGCGGGTGGCGTTGTAGTAGATCTGACCAGGGACGGTGTAGAGCTGGAACTTCGTGCGCATGCCAGCGACCATGCCGAGGTCGAGGGGCAGGAAGTCGAAGTAGAGCGTGCGATCGGTCTCGGTGGCGATGGAGACCATCTCACCGACCGCGTCCTTGGGCGCCTTCTTATGGATGATCTCCAAATTGGTGGTCTTTCCCGACATGCCGGGGCCATAGAACACCACTTTGCAGCTGACTTCACGTTGACCGAAATTGATCTGGACCATGGCGGGTAGGCTCGTTCGGGGATCGGGCTGGAACTGGTGGCTGGGTGCGGGTTAGGCGGAGGTCACAGGGAGAGGCGCTGGGCGATGCGTTCGAGGAACGGTTTGGTCTCCAGCTGCAACAGCGTGAGATTGGCCTGCGCATCGATCACCACCACCAGATAACCGTTGCCGGCCACCAGCAGCAGGAGGCTCCCCTGATCGGTGGCGGTATGGAGGTGGCGCGGGCTGCCCAGGGCGAGGTGCTGCGCCAGGCCCTGGCTGTGTTCGATGAGACTGCCGACGGTGGCCGCGAGGTGGTTCTCATCGATGCCTTCGCGCAGCGCGCTGGCCATCGGCAGACCATCGGCGGACACCAGCAAGGAGCCGCCGACGCCGCGTACGCGGTTGAGCTGGATGAGGATGTCCTGCATGGCTCAGCCCGCTCCCAGTTCGATGAGCGCCTGGCGGGCACGGATCTCGAGCATCGCGGGTCGCACGCCGGGTTCAGCGAGGATCACCACGGTGAAGGACTGCTCGCGGCGGAAGGCCAATACCTGGCCCTGGTCGGCGACCATCGTCCACATGCTGAGGTTGCCATGCCCGACGGTGGCGAGGCCCAGCTGTGCGGCCTTGCTGATCTCGGACGCCAGGGCCGCCAGGAGGTCCTCTTGCTGGGTGTTCAGCCGTTGGCTGGAGACCACCCGGCCCTTCTCATCGGCGATCAGGGCGCCGCGCACCCCGGCCTCCGAACAGATGCCGCTCAAACCATCACTGGCCGGGACGATCTTGTTGGCCAGCGGAGTCGGCTCGGAGGGCCGACCTGGGGCGGCCTGGTTGGCCGAGCCGGCGACTTGACGGGTGAGCGAGGCGGTGGGCGGCTTGCCGGTGATCTGCTCGATCTTCTGCAGCACCGCCGGGTCGTTCGGCTTGAACGTCAGGATCTGACGTAAGTGCTGAAGGGCCTGCGGTGGGCGTGAACAATCGATGTAATGGTCGGCGAGCATGCGATGGGCGGTGTAACTGCGATTGTCGCGCTCGACCGCGGTCAGGAGATTCTTGATCGCCTCGTCCTTGCGGCCGTTGGCGAGCTCGATCTCCGCGAGGATGACATAGGCCTGGCCATTGCGCGGGAACTCCTTGATGCACCGCCGGCAGACCTGTTCGGCGCCGGCGATATCGCCGCCCAGGCGCACCAGCTCGGCCAGCCGGTTATAGGCGGAGGCAGAAGGAAAGTTCTCCACCTTCTTGCGCAGGCGTTCCAATTCGGATTCCACCAGGGATCCTCTCGTCGCTGTTGCCGCCCCCGACTCACCGCAGCGATGCTACACCGACACCGGCGGTCATCGTCTTGGATCGCTTCGGAAAACGAGTTAGACGCTCGGGGTCATAGTCGTGGGGGTCTTGCCAGTCAACCACGCAGGGCAAACTTGCGGAGTAGGGCCATTGGCTGTGCAGCACGGTCTGGTGCTGTGGACGAGCGGAATCGAACAGGTGGCCTCCTTCAAGAAGCACATCACGGATCCGGGCGAAGGTCACCCGACCCTGAGTGGCTTGTCCATGATGGAACGTTTGGCGTGGCGGGGAGACGATCACGAGTGGCCTTGAGTGATCAGGCGACGGTTGGAGAGTCCGCCCGCGGTCCGCTGTCGTCGCTGGAGAGTCCGTGTCGCAGGTGTGCTTCATCATCAATCCGACCAGTGGCGGTGGCCGAGGCGCGCGCCTGGCCGAGGAGCTGAGCACCCTGGGCGGTGGGGCGCAGGTCTTCATCCTCGGTCGCTGCGATCTGGTGGCGATCGTCGCCGCGCTGGAGCCCGCGGATGTGGTCGTCGCTTGCGGAGGGGATGGCACCGCCAGCGCCGTGGCCGGACTGCTCGCCGAGCGCGGCGCACGGGCGCCCTGTCTGGGCGTCGTGCCACTGGGGACCGGCAATGATCTCGCCCGTACCCTCGGCTGGGCCGGTCGTCGCTTGTCCCCGTCGACGCTGGCAGTCGAACTGCGTGCCGGCGTCGAATGTCGGCTGGACTGCTGGACGCTGTCCGGTCCCACCGGCCGGCGGACCTGGTGCAACTATCTCAGTCTCGGGATCGATGCCCGCGTCGCGCATCGGTTCCACCACCTCCGTCTCCGCCATCCGCGCCTGATCAGTGGCGCCGGCCTCAATCGCGCTCTTTACGCGCTGCTCGGCGCGCAACAGCGCGGCACCGATCTGGTGCGGCAGGTAAGGCTGCCCGACGGCCCCCGTCTACCGCCGTGGGCCAGTGTCCTGGTGCTCTGCAACATCCCCAGCTATGCCGGTGGTGCCAAGCTGGCGGAGGACATGCATTGCGGCGACGGCCGGCTCGAAGCCGTCGCCATGGGTCATGGCGTCAGCCTGGGCCTGGCCACTGGCCGTCTGCGGCGACCGCGCCTGCTGCAGCGACTGGCGGGGGTGACCATCGAGGTCGGCAACGTTTTGGCGATGCAAGTGGATGGCGAACCCTTCGCCGCACCGCGTGGGCGTTACCGGGTAGCGCATGCCGGCACCATCCGCGTGCTGGCGGCGGGTGGTTCGCCGTGCGCGACTTGAGGCCGGCGGAACTCGACAGCACGAGTGGCGGAGGTATTTCCATGCGTCCTTGGAGTGCAGCTATGGTCAACGCGCCGTCGATGTGTGGCATTCTCTCCTCGGTACCGGCCCGGGCCGGTGCCGCGTGGCTCGCGTGGCTGATGGTGTGCTGCGCCCTGCTCATCGGCGGCTGCGGCGAGGACCGCGAGGTGGTGTTCTCCACCGACGCGCCGCCGGTGGCGGATGATCGCCCCGCCCTGCTCGCCGACATTGCCGCGCTCGGCAACGTCAAGGATCTCAGCGATCCCGACAAGGCGTCGCCTTATTACAAAGCGGTGGAGGCGCTCATCGGCCGCGGTTCGCGCATCGAATCGACCTTGATCGAAACCCTCGGCGGCAGCGACGACTGGGGCGTCCGCCTGGGCACCGTCGAAGTGCTCAAGGCGGTCGGCACCCGCCGCAGCATCGAACCCTTAATGGGCGCGTTGGAGGACCCGCATCCGCTGGTCGCGCTCAATGCCGATTATCTGCTGCGCGCCTTGACCAAGCATTCGGTGATCCCGGCCGCCGGCGCGCCGGCTGTAGACGGCCTGCCGCCGGTGCCGGTGCGCGCGGAGACCGAGCTGGGACTCGACGCCGATGAGAAGCGCTGGGCCACCTGGTATGCCCAATACCGCGTGAAGCTGCACGAGAACTGGCGCACCTGGTGGAATGCCAACAAGGCGACGGTGGTGGTGAACTGAATGGCAGGCCGGTGGTCCGCCCCATGATGGTCGCAGGGCTGGCCGAGAAGATCGCCGCGTTGCCGGTCGGTGCGGGTTGCTACATCTACAAGGATGCTGCCGGCCTGGAGATCTACGTCGGCAAGGCCAAGAACCTGCGGCGACGGGTGGCGAGCTATTTCCAGGAACGCGATGGCCACGTGCCCAGGACTGTGCGCCTGGTCCAGGAGGTGGCCGACCTGCAGGTCATCGAGACCGATAGCGAGGTCGAGGCGCTGCTGCTGGAAAATGTCCTGATCAAGGACCTCCAGCCGCGCTTCAATGTCAAACTCAAGGACGACAAGACCTATCCGCTGCTGGCGATCACGCGCGAGGAGTTCCCGCGGGTCTACTGCACACGCGAGCGCAGCGCCGAAGGAGTCGACTACCTCGGACCATTCGGCTCGGCCAAGGAGCTCTACCGCGCCTATCACTTCCTCATGCGGGTGTTCCGTTTCCGGGTCTGCGATCTCGATCTGCACGAGGAGGACCCCAGACGGCGGTCCTTCTCACCATGCCTGAACTACCACATCAAACGCTGCTCCGCCCCCTGCACCACCAAGGTCACGCGCGGCGAATATGGCGAGGACATCCGCGCCCTGCGCGCCTTCCTCGGAGGTCGCGCCAAGGGCGACATCGTCTCGTCCTTGCGCAGCCGCATGAAGCTGGCGTCCGGCGAGCTGCGTTTCGAGGATGCCGCGCGCTGTCGCGATCAGATCCACGCTCTCGATCGGCTGAAGGAACGGGGCCGGCTGAAGGACTACGATGAACCGGAGGCGCCGGTGATCGATGTTGGCAGCGGCCTCCTGCGCCTGCAGCAGGAGCTCGGACTGGCGGGGCCGGTGAAGGTCATCGAAGGTTTCGACATCGCGCACCTGCAGGGCGACTTCGTGGTCGCCAGCCTGGTCCAGTTCGTCGGTGGGGTGCCCAACAAGGACGGCTACCGCCGCTTCAAGGTGCGCGGCACCGATGGCATCGCGCGCAACGACGACTTCGCCGCCATGCAGGAGATCGTCGGCCGGCGTTACCGCCGGTTGCGCGACGAAGGCGCTCCGCTGCCGGATGTAGTACTCATCGACGGTGGACACGGCCAGGTGGCCAGTGCGATGCAGGCGCTGAGCGAGGCCGGGGTGGTGGTCCCCTGCCTCATCGGCCTGGCCAAACGCGAGGAGACCATCATCCGCGCCGATGGCGGCGAGCTGCGACTGTCGCGTCGTGATCCGGCCTTGAAGCTGCTGCAATATGTGCGCGATGAGGCCCATCGTTTCTGCCGTCGCTATTTCCACCTCCTCCAGCGCCAAGCCCTCGACCATGACGGAAAAGCCACCTGAGCCGGCGCGAGCGGAGAAGCCGTGCTTGCGTCCACCCGGTTGCCTGCTGAGCTCCCCCGCCTTGCACCTCGTCGCCTCAGCGCCCAGTCCCGGAAGCCGATGACCCTCACCACCATTCCCCTCGCCGAGCTCCTGAGCGGCGATTGTCGTGCCCGCCTCGCCCAGGTGATGTCGCCCCGGGTCACCGTGGTGGTGTCGTGCGAGGAGACCACCCGCCTGCCAGTGGCGGTGGTGGCGGCGGCGCTGGAAGCGACCACAGCCAGCGGTGGCTTCCTGCGTTTCGAAGGCGTCTCAGTGGTGGCCAGGCTCGCACTCCAGGTCGCCGACCCCGACCATCTCCTGGCCGTCTCCGAGGTGGTGCGCGCCGCCCATGTCGGCGATCGCCCGTTCCAGGTGCGCCTGGGACTCGATGGCGGCATGCACGTGCTGTTGCTCAAGGGCATCGGCCAGCATCCGCACATGAACGAGGCCGCCGCTTACGAATGGGTGCGCGGCCTGGACGCCACCGCCGTGGTGGTCGACATGGCTCATATCGAACATCTCAATTCGCTGCTGGTGGCCTGGCTGCTGCAGATCAATCAGGGGGTCGGTGCTGGTCGCTGCCGTCTGCTGCACGTCGGCCGTCAGGCCGAGGCCCAGCTCAGCCAATTGCGCTTGAATCATCTTTTGTCGATCGGCTGACCGGCACCGGTCGGTGGCCCGGCCATGTGCCTGTGCGACCAGTGACCTCGACGACGCCAGCAATGGCACCACACACCGATCGTGTCCTTGCATCCACCTCCATCCTGGCGCGTGGACTCTGGGCCGGTGGCAACCACGCTGCCCGCGGACATAACCCAGGCAGGAGCCGAGATGTCGACCATCGCCTTCCACCGTTCGCAATTCCGCGTCTCACCCAACGGTCGTCATCTCATCACCGGGAACGGCGCGCCCTTCGTGTGGTTGGCAGATAGCGCGCTCGGGCTCATCCAACGGCTGGATCGTGGTGACATCGACCTCTATCTGCGCACTCGCGCGGCTCAGCGTTTCACCGTCATCCACACCGCGGCCCTGACCGGTGCGCAGGCGCTGCGCGCGGTCAACGCCTATGGTCACGATCCCTTCGAGGACGGCGATCTGCGTCGCCCGAATGAGGCCTACTTCGCCCACCTGGACCTGATGGTGCTGCGGGCGAATACCTTGGGTCTGGCGGTCGCCATCCAGCCGCTGGGCGCGGAACTGGTCGGCCCGCAGATGTTCGCTCCGGCCTCCGCCGCGGCATTCACCGATTACCTGGCGAAACGTTACCGCGATCAGGCGGTGATCTGGGTGGTGGGAGGCGGCGATGGCGCCGAGGACGCCGCCCATCAGGCGGTATGGAATGCCATGGGCGCCACGCTCAAGGAGTCGACCGGTGGTCGTCAGCTGACCGCCTACCTGTCGAGCGTGTCGCCGAGCGTGGGCCCACCGTGGTCGCAGGGGCAGGCATGGATGGATCTGGCGTTGCATCGCAGCGGTCCGGCGCTGGATGCGCACCCGTGGGCCAGCGTCGCGGCGGGCTATGCGGGCGAACCGGTGAAGCCGGTGATCGACGCCGACCCGGGGCGCGAGGACCAGCCCGTTCCGGATGGCGAAGCCGATGGCCGTCTGAGCGCCCACCAGGAACGGATGGTCGCCTACTGGTCGGTGTTCGCCGGGGCCTGCGGTCACACCTACGCCAATCACAGCGTGTGCTGCTTCCACCAGGGGGGCACGCTCGATGACCAGGCCCGCAGCAGTTGGGAGGATGCCCTGCACGACCCGGCGGCGGAGCAGATGCATTTCATGCGTCACCTGCTGGAGTCGCGTCCCTACCAATGCCGCATCCCGGATCAGCGCCTGCTGCCGCGCGCCGGCGTCGACGGCACGCCGCATCAGCGCGCGACGCGCGGCGACGATGATGATCTCGGCGAGGAGCGTGGCAGCTACGCCTTCATCTACACGCCCACTCAGGCCCCGGTGACGGTCGATCTCACCCACCTGACCGGGACCCTGGTGGTGGCCTCGTGGTTCGATCCCCGCACCGGCCGCAGCATCTGGCTCGGACAGTTTCCCGCTCGCGGGCAGCGCACCTTCCAGCCACCGGGGGCGGAGGACTGGGTGCTGGTGCTGGACGATTCGCGGCACAACTACCAGCCCATCGGTCAGGGGGCGAACCGTTCGATGTCGTGCTGAACCGGGCTCCCCGGTGCGAACACATCCCGGGGCTCCTCCTGGGACCGCGGGCTCAATGCTGTTTTAGCAAAGGCCGCATCGTGAAGTCACGAGAAGGACAACCAGCCACAGAGCCCTCAGAGGTCACGGAGCGGACCAATTCTCCAGCTCTGTGCTCTCTGTGGGCTCTGTGGCTATGCCTTTCCTTCCGCTGAGTTGCGTCAGCTAAATAGCAATGACCGCCGGCTGCCAGCCGCCCCCTGGGTTTTCATCTCGGCGGCATGTTCACGGTGACACTGGGGCGTACGCACACCCACGAGGGCCTCGGGTCCCAGTCCGCCCCGCCTCGTTTCCGCGTCGCCATCGCGCCCGTGCCAGCTGCCCTCTCCGATGTCCTTGCTCCTTGCCGGTGGCGGCCCATCCTCTCGCCCCTGGGAGAAAGCCCATGTTCAGTCGCATCTCTAATCTCTTCAAAGGCTTCCTCAGCCTGTTCGTGTCGGGGATCGAGCGCCGCAATCCCGAAGCGCTGCTGGAGGTCGAAAAGGAGAACCTGCGCAAACAGATCGCGCAGTACAACCAGGGTCTGGCCTCGCACGCCGGCCTATGCGAACGACTGATGAGCCAGGTCAAGAAGCTCGAGACCGAGGAGCGCGACCTGCGCGCCAAGACCACCGCGCACCTGCGCGCCGGCAGTCGCGACGCCGCCGCCCAGTATGCCATGCGTCTGCAGACCGTGTCGCGCGAACTGGAAGAGAACCGCACGCAGGCCCAGCAGGCCGAAGAGACCTACAAGAACCTGTTGAAGTCGCGTGATGTCGCCATCAGCGCGGCCAAGGCCAAGATGGAATCGCTCAAGGGCGCCATCGAAGACATGAAGATGAAGAAGGCGATGGCCGAGATGACCGAGATGGCGAGCGGCATGATCAGCGAGATCGGCGGCGCTGGCGATACCTTGAACCGCCTGCACGAGATGGTCGAGGACGAGCGCAACAAGGCCGCCGGCCGCGCGCGCATCGCCCGCGACTCGCTCGACATGAGCCAGGTCAACATCAAGGAGAGCGAACAGAAGGCGCTCGCCGACATGGCGCTCGCCGACTTCGCCGCCAAGGAAGGCATCGCGCTTGAAGGCGGCGTGTCGACGCCCGCGGTGCCAGCGCCAGCGGCCGGACAGGCGGCGCCGAAGAGCATGGGACCGCAGGCGGGATGAGCATCATGGAACGCTCGCTGCGCTCGCGGGTGCGACGTGCAACGTGCGACGTGCGAAGTCTGCCCCGCATGCGCGGCCACGTTGATCCGTCGGGCTGGGAACGAATTCCATCACACGACGACGTCGCACGTCGCACGTCGCACGTCGCACGGCTGTCCTAACCATGACGGTTGCACTTCCGACCTGGGCCGCCGATCTCATCACCGCCTATGAGAGCGGCGCCACCGCCCAGTTCATCCTCGCGGGCAACGTCCACGACCGCATGGTGCTGCCGGTAGGCGACGGTCAGATGGGTTCGCTCAACGATTTCTTGATCAAGGTCATGCTGCCGCGTTTCGATGTGGTGTTCAGCTACGACCTCGGCAACGGTCTGCGGGTCGAACGTGGTGGCGAGACCATCGCCAAGTGGCCGCGCATGAAGGAGACGTCAATCATGCCGCGTGGTGCGCGGGAGGCCGTCGAGACCGTCACCCATTACCTGCGCTACGTGGCCAACCTCGAACGCCTGGGCCAAGGCCGCGTCCAGGTCGGCGTGCTGATCCGCTCGGCGGACCTGATCGTGCCGGCGGAGTCGTACGGGCAGCCGGAACCGAGCGCGATCGCCAGTCTCATCCGTGACTGGGCGAGCGATGGTTCTATTGCCGACCACGCGGTGGCGACGTTCCTGACCGCGGACAATCTCACCGATGTGCATCCGCTGGTGGCGGCCAATCCCCGCGCCACCGCGGTGCGCATCCCCCTGCCGAATGCCAAGGAACTGGAAGCCGCGCTGACGGTGCTCGCTCCGAGGTATCCGCAGGCCCTCGGCGTGTTCGCCGGCAGACTCGCGGTCCCCGCCGGTCTGCTCGCCGGTACCACGCTCAGCGCGGTCGAAGGACTGCTCAAGACGCGTGAGCATCAGAACCGCCCGCTGGTGGAAGCCGACCTGCTGACGATCAAAAAGGGCATGGTTGAACGCGAGTGCGCCGGCCTCATCGAGTTCATCGAATCGAGCCGCACACTCGACGACTACGAAGCCGGCGAACCGATCAAACGCTGGCTGCGCCAGGACGTCGCGTTGTGGAAACAGGGCGACCTGCAGGCCATGCCGATGGGGTATCTGCTGTGCGGTCCGGTCGGCACCGGCAAGACCTTCCTGGTCGAGTGCCTGGCTGGCGAAGCCGGCGTGCCGGTGGTCAAGCTGAAGAACTTCCGCGACAAGTGGGTCGGCTCGACGGAAGGCAATCTCGAGAAGATCTTCCGCCTGATCCATGCCCTCGGCCGTTGCTTCGTCTTCATCGACGAGGCCGATCAGGCGCTGGGCAAACGCGATCAGGGTGGCAACGACGCCGGCGGCATCGGCGGTCGCATCTACGCGATGATGGCCGAGGAGATGTCGAACGGGAAGAACCGCGGCAAGATCGTGTGGATCCTCGCCAGCAGCCGTCCGGACCTCATTGAGGTCGATCTCAAACGACCAGGCCGCATCGACGTGCGCATTCCGATCTTCCCCACCACCACCCCCGAGCAGGGCCTGCGTCTGCTGCGCGCCCTGTCCAAACGCCGGGGCCTGGTGCTGAGCGACGAGGACGCCGCCACCGTGTTGCCTCTGGTGCCCAACCTGCTCACCCCAGGTGCCGCCGAAGCCATCGCCGTCAAGGCCTACCGCTTGTCGCGCACCGCCAACCGCAGCGCGCCCGAAGCCCTGCGCGAATGCCTGACCGGCTACCAGAGTCCGATACCGAAACCGACCATGGAGTTCCAGATCGCCCTGGCCATCGCGGAAGCATCGGATCCGGAGTTCGTGCCCCCGGGCCTGCGTTCAGCGCCTTAATCGTTATTGAAGAACCTGCTGCGCCCGCGTCGCTGCGGCAATCGGTGGCGGTGGCGCAAACGTCTGATCGAGATCCAACACCATCGCCGCGTCCGCGCCGTAG
>JANPIY010000817.1:0-17014 GCA_031425255.1 Planctomycetota bacterium | reverse complement strand
CAAAACACGCTGGCGAAGCCAGCGTCGCATGTGGCTGATCGCCGCGCCCCGCGGCGACCGCCGCAGGCGGCGAGCGGCGGAGCCGCGACGTCAGCCACAAGCGCAAGCCGCAGCTAACGGATGAGTTGCGCGAGAGCCTTGAAATGCCCGATACCGGCCTGGCGTTGCCACCGCATCACGATGGTCTCGGTCGGCAGGACCAGGGCACCCAGGTCGCGCAAGGCATTGATCGCCATCGGCACGTGGCTGGGATCGCGGCTGGCGATGGCGTCGCCGGCGATCATCACCGTATAGCCGCGGGCGATCAGATCCGCGGCGGTGGTCAACACGCAGACATGGGCCTCGATGCCGGCCAGTATCAACTGCCGCCGTCCCAGGTGATCGATGGCATCCACCAGCGCCGGATCTTCAGCGCAGCTGAAGTGCATCTTGGCAAGACGCGGAACTCCTGGCGCGACTTCGATCAGGTGCCGCACGGTCGTTCCCAGGCCGGCGGGATACTGTTCACTGATCAGCCGTGGGATCGCCAGCAGACCGGCGGCCTGCAACAGGATCCGGCAGTTGCGCCCGCACGGTTGATCGGCCGCGATGGTCGGGACCACCGTGAGGAACCGTTCCTGGACATCGATCACCAGCAGGGCGCTGTCGGCCGCGGTGAGATCCAGCTGGTTCATGACATGAATCCGCTCAGACGACCGCGCGGGTCAAGGCGACAGTGATGTTATCGATGCCGCCGCGATGGTTGGCGAGGTCGACCAGCATGACGCAGGCCTGTTCCAGGCTCTCGGCGCTCTGGACGATATTGAACATGTCCTGGTCGCTCACCAGGTCTGACAGGCCATCACTGCAGAGCAGGTAGGTATCGCCGATCATCAGATCTTCGACCGTGATATCGATGGTGACCTGATCCATGCCCAGGGCACGCGTGACGATATTGCCCAGCAGAGCGGCCTCGTCGCTGTCGGGATCGAGCAGTCCGGCACGGACGCGTTCGCCGACCAGGCTGTGGTCCTCGCTGACCTGTTCGATGCCTTCGTGGCTGATGCGATAGATGCGGCTGTCACCGACATTCACCGTGATCACGCGGTCATGCATGAAGGCCAGGCCGACGATGGTGGTGCCCATGTCGGCGAGTTCGCAATCGACCCGCGAGCGGCTGAGGATGTGGTCATTGGCTCCGAAGACGGCGCCCTTCATCGCTTCGATGACCTTGTCCTCATCCTTCCAGTCGCTCGGTCGCATCTGACGCAAGCCGTTCGAGACCACCTGCACCGCCAACTCGCTGGCGATGTGTCCGCCGGCATGGCCACCCATGCCGTCGCAGACGATCATCACGCGGTCACGGATGTCGAAATAGAGCGAATCCTCGTTGTGGTCACGCACACGACCTTTGTGCGTCAAGGCTGCCATCTGCAATTTCACTGGTGATCGCTCCACCCGGACTGGCGACGGATCTGCCGGACTGGGAATGCGAGGCGTAGGTCCGCGAACGGGGGAGTCAATCGGCGGAGGCACGTCGACGGGTTGGCGCTCCAAGGTCATGTTCAGTCCACCGTCAGGACCAGCAGGGTCGAATCGTCGGCGGGTGGCTGGGGCCCGCGGAAATGGCGGATGATCTCCATGATGCGTCCCACCAGCACTTCGGCGCCTTCCTGGCTGAAGCGGCGGATGACATCGACGAGACGTTCGGTGTCGAACTCCTCCTGCTGGAGATTCATGGTCTCGGTGATGCCGTCGGTATAGAGCACGATGACATCACCGGAGCGCACGGTGGTGATCTGCTCCTGGATGCTGTTGCGGAACATCGGGCCGGTCTTCATGCCGACGACCATGCCCGGAGGTTTGATCTCCTCGACCTGGTCGTCGTCGGGATTGTAGCGCAGGCTCGGGGTATGGCCGGCACGCGCCCAGGTGATGGTGCGTTCGGTCGGATCGAGCAGGGCATAGACCATCGAGACGAACAGTTTGCCACCGAGATCGCGGGCGATGGCATCGTTGACCCGGCTGAGGGTGTCGGCCGGGCTCAATCCCATGGAGGCATAGATCTCGAAGGTCTTCTTGGCCATCGACATGATCAGGCCCGCCTGCACGCCATGGCCGCTGACATCGCCCATGGCGAAACCGACCCGGCCATCCGGTAGGCGGATGTACTGGTAGAAGTCGCCGCTGATGTCGGTGCAGGCTTCGTAGCTGGCGGCGAAACGGAAACCGGCGACCTCTGGCGGCTTCTGCATGAGCCCGGCCTGGACCGCCTTGGCCTTGATCATGTCGGTGCGTTCGGCGGCCGGCAGCTCGGTCACGACCGACTTGTGGCTCTCGGCGTGATCCATCCAGTCGAGCCCCTCGCCGTCGCCGTGATCATGGTTGTGGTCAGGGTCCCCGCCTTCGCGTACACCCGGCGATTTTTTTTCTGGTTCGCCATCGAGGACGGTGCCGTCGAGGAAATCATTGGCCAGCTTGCCGAACAAGGTGTCGTCCTTGGTGGGTACCGGCTTGGCGGCTGGGATCACTGGCGGCGGCACCGGCGGAGTGACAGGCATGGCGATGGGCGGGGTCCCCATCATCGGCACACGCGGGGCTCCGCTGGGGGTGGTGTCGGTGCGGCGGTTGACGATCGGCGTGCCGTAGCCGATGGGAGTGGCCGGCGGGGTCTGGCCCTGTCGTCCAGGCGAGGCCGGTCGTGCGATGGGCGGAGAGATCTGACCAGTCAGCGACGGTGAGAACGCGGGCAGGGGTGTGGTGCTGGCGGGCCGGACGACCGGCACCGCACCGTTGGGCAAGGGCGAGCGGTACGCGCTGGTGCCCTCACCCACCGGTAACGGAGTGTGGTAGGCGGGGGTTGGCTGCAGCTGCGGAGCCGCCTGCGAAGCCGAGGTCCGCACGGCGTCTTCCGGCTGGACCTGATTCGGATCATTGGCAAAGGCCTGACACTCTTGCAGCAGGTGATGGGCCATCTGCTCGGGTGCGCGCTGCCAGTCGGCGTCGGTTCCCACCCGCACCCGCGGCACGTGCCCCAGGCAGCAGGGGCAGATCCACAGGCCATGCGCATCGAGGTAACGCCAGACCGAGAATTGCAGATTGTGCTGGAGCGACTGCAGCAGCGCGGGGAAGCGCGCGGCGCGGTCGCGCGCTCGCTGGACATCTTCGGGGCGGGGACGCACTCCACGCAGATACGAGCCACAGCGGCTGAGGTGATCCGCCATCGCTTGATAGACGAAACTGGTGAGCTGGCTGCCCTGGATCCGTACGGCGGAGACCCGATCGAGACAGGCGGGGCAGTACCAGGTTCCCGAGGTGTCATAGACCCGCCATGCCGGGTCGCTGTCCGCCAGATGGACGAGGTTTTCATACTGCTGGCGACGGGCGATGACTTCCACCGGCTGGGTCTGGCCGTGACCATTGCCGAAACCACGGCAGGTTTCCAGATGCATGCCGATGGAATCTTCCCGGCTACGGCCAGCACGACGATTCACCACGCTGAGACAGAATGGGCAGATCCACTTGCCATTGATCGCGAAGTATCCCCAGAGCGGGTCCTCGCCGAGCTTGGTTTTGACCATGGGCCCCAATGCGCCTGGGGTCCCTCGAGCGCCACCCACGGGCGGCAGGCGGCTGCCGGTCGGCTTTTTCTGAGGGGCCCTTGGATCCATTGAGGCGGCAGGTTAGTAGCTGCTCGCAGGTGGACAACCAGGGGATGGATCGAGGTTTACGTTTGCTTCATCCGGCTTGGGGATTGCAAATCACGCCTGGTCTCGAAGTGCAACACTAGGACTGGCGAAAGGCGACTTCGCGGATTAACGCCCGACGCGTAGTCGCTCGGCGAGGTAGTTGTCTAGGTAGCTGTTGGCCTCGATCGCCTTGGCGGTGGCCTCGACGTCGTATTCGACGCGGCGGAAGACCACCCTGGGGGCGGCGGTGTCGGTATCCAGCAGGCAGTAGCAGGCGCGGGTATCCCCGTCCCGGGGCTGGCCGACCGAGCCGATGTTGACCAGGGCCTTCTCGCCCGGTTCGACAAAGTAGGTGTGACCCCAGAGGTCGCTCGGCGGGGTGAAGGTCAGGTCTTCGAGGAACACCCCAGGGATGTGGGTGTGGCCGACGAAACACACGTGCGCGATGAGGGAGAAGATCTCCTGCATCTTGGCCGGGTTGGCGACGTCACGAGGCATGACGTATTCACGCGTCGGCTGCCGTGGGCTGGCATGGGTGAAGAGGTACGGGCCATCCTGCGCATGCAGTTGCAGATTCTGCAGGATCTGCCAGCGGTTCTTGCGCGTCACCTCGTCACCGGCGGTCTTGAGGTGATCGCGGGTCCAATCGATCGCCCGCTTGGCGCGGGGATTGAAATTCTCGGCGCCAAACAGCAGCGCCTCCTCGTGATTGCCCATCAACACGGCGCCGCAGCGACGGACGAGATCGAGACATTCTCCCGGATAGGGGCCATAGCCGACGACGTCGCCGAGGCAGATGACCTTTTCGGCGCCGTTTTCTTCCATATCCGCGATCACGGAATTGAGTGCGGCCATATTGCCGTGGATATCACTGATGAGCCCAAGGATCATGATCGGGCCACTTGAAGCGCTTGGCCGCATGACACAAGACCCTGGAAGAGCGGAACATGGGGGGTGAGCGGCGACTGTAGCATGCGCTGTCGCCAGGCGACGACCGGGATCTGGAAGGATGTGGCACAGGGGTTGCGTTACCGGTCCTGTGACCGGAGCACCGCCATGGCCACCTCGCCGATTCCTTCGCCCCTGACCTCCCCCACATCAGGCGCTTCGACCAAGACCCTGGTGGATGCCCAGTCGGAGGCCTTCCGGAACGCGGACTTCCTCAAGATCATGCTCAGCGAGTTGGCGCACCAGGACCCCATGAAGCCGCAGGAGACCTCCAAGATCGTCGAGAACATGCAGAAGCTGCAGGAGCTCGCCAACACCCAGTACACCAAGTTCCGAGCCGACATCGCTTGGGGTCAACAACTCCTCGGCCAGACCGTCAACGTCCAGCAGCAGATGATTGGCGATGGCGAAAAACAGTCGCTGCTGAATGCCGGTGTGCGCCCGGACGTGGGGTACGGCAATCTCGACGGCAAGGTCACCGCCTTCCGTCAAGTGGGCGAAACGGTTTACGTCTCCATCGGGGATTACGATTACCCGATCGACAACATCAAGCAGGTGCGTCCGACCACCAACGACCCCGACTACCTCGCCGACCTCGCCGGCAATCTGCTGGGCCGCAATGTCGGTTACCGCATGGACGACGGCACCGCGGGTAAAGGCAAGGTGACCCACGTCGGCTACGACACCAATGGCGAAGTGATGCTCAACATCGACGGCTTGGCGATTCCCTATCGCAACATGATCCAGATCGCGGCGTGAGGAATATCACGGACCAGGGGTCCCTGGTCCTGAGCTCTCGCTTCATAAATGAGAGCTGAGACTTCGGACGCTCCCTTGCGGTTCCCCGCCGGGCGTCAGCCTGCCGCCCCCGTGCAGCCTCCTCCGCTTTTCGCCCTGCAATCATTCAATGCCTTGATCTCGGTCGGCAGCATCCTGGCGCTGATGCTCGGCACCGTGCGCTGGACCGGTTGGGAGTGGTCGGCGTGGCAGATCGGTGTGGTCACCACCGTTGCCAACCTGTGTTATGGCGGCTTGGTCTTCATCGGCGGCCGTCTGGCCGACCGTTGGGGTCGAGCCCGTAGCGGCATCCTCGGCGCGTCGCTCGGCCTGGTCGGCAGCATTCCCGCGATGATCAGCACCGAGCAATGGACCACGGTGATGGCGGCGATGTGCGGCTTCGCCGGGGCGGCGATGTTCTTCCCAGGATCAGCCGGTTTGTTTTCCGACGCCGAAGGCGCTGCCGGCGGCCCGCCGCCGCTGCATCGCAAGGTCCGACGCTACAACCTGGGCTGGGCCGCCGGCAACCTCATCGCTTTTTTATTGTTCGACTGGTTGTCGACCATGCCGTCGTGGCTGGCCTACGGCGTGGTCACGATCTCCTTCCTCATCGTCGGAGTCTCGTTGTGGCGTTGGCGCAATCTCCAACCCGGCCGGCCGGCGCCGAGTGGTGATCGGGCACCACATGCCGCCCTGCCACGCCTGCTGATCATGTACCGCCTCAACCTGTTCCTCGCCTGCATCCTGTGCATGGCGATGATCACGCAGGTGGCCAAGGGCCTTGATGCCCAGGTGGGAGTGAAAGAGGCGACCCACCTGGCGAGCGGTGCGCTCTCCGCCTTCGCCGCCTGCTACATGATGATGTTCATCGTGCTCGGCTCGTGGGGCGGTTGGATCCTGCGTCCCTGGGCCTTGTGGGCGGCGCAATGCGGCTTCCTGCTCGGTACTGGCGGTCTCCTCGCGCTCGCGCTGTGCGGATATTTTCCCATGCTCCTGATCATCGCTTGCGGTGGCCTCATCGGCAGCGGCTACGGCGCCGCGTATGTCGGTAGCATCTACTACAGCCTGCGCCTGCCCGAGGGTGTCGGCAAGGCCGCCGGATGGCATGAGACCTTCATCGGCCTCGGCAACACCATGGGCCCGCTGCTGGCCGGGCTGTTCATGTCGTTCGTCTGCAGCGGCGTGACCGGCCTAGCAATCTTCCTGCTGGTCCTCGCGCTGGCGATGATCACCTGGCAGGTGGTGATGATCCCGGGCGCGCGGCGGCTCGGGGCGCGTTGAGCGAGGCTCGCGTGCGAAGTGCGAGGTTTCGTGGGATGACGTCGCCGCAGCCAGGGGGGAACTTCGCACCTCGCACCTCGCACTGAGCGAGCGCAGCGAGCGGTTCAGGGCAATCGCAACAACCTGAGCGGCACCGGACTCGCACTGAACTCCGCGATGCTTCCCGGCGGCACGGTGCGATGGAAATGGGGACCGTCGACGAAGAGTGAGATTCCCGGCATCGCCGGCATCAGGCGCAGGCCGGTGGGTGGCAACTGCCGCCCGCTCAAGAATTCCATCGGGCCACGTCCGGCGAACGGTTCGCGGACCTGGAACAGCAATGCTGGCACATGCGCATCGACTGGTTCCATGCCGGCGCTGCGGATCGCCGCGGTGCTGCCGGCCGCGGTCGCCACCCAGACGCCGCTCGAGCGCTGCGATTCGCGTTGGCCTTCCGCCTCGATGACGTAGCGGGTCATCGCCGCGGGATTGGCGGCGCCGAACAGGCACTCGTTGAGTACCCGCCAGGGCTGGCCGCTGTCGATGCGCACCTGCAGCCTGGGGATGATCTCCTCGACCGCCTTACCGGCCATCCAGGCCTCGAACAAGGCGCTGAAATTCTCGGCGACGCAGCGGGTGTACATGCCGATGGAACCGAGCGGATCCGAATTGACGGTCAGCAGCGGGATGTCGGCATCGAGCGAATTGGCCGTCAACACCGTGCCGTCGCCGCCGACGGTGATGACCAGATCCTTGCCTTCGGCGTCGCGGGCTTGCAGCCGTTCGACCTGCCACTCGTTGACGCGATGGGCGCCGATCACCTTGCGCACCAGGGCGAGGGTGCGCAGGTGGGTTTCCGCCGCGGCTTGCAGACGGTCGAGGTGGACCGCGCCGCCCGCCGCCAAGCGTTTGAGCACACTCGGCTCGAGTCGTTCGACCAGCGGCGTCTTCGCCAGCAGCAGGATGCGTCGGCCGGACATGGTCAGCCGGCCAGGCGCGCGCGCACATCGGCGTCGGCGGCGATGATGTCGCTGAGCGAGGGCGCGCACAGGGCCGGCGTGCGCGCCAGAGCATCCTCCACCGTGCGGAAGATGTCGATGAAACGCGAACGCCCGGCGAGGAAGGCCGCCACCGCCATCTCATTGGCGGCGTTCATCACCGTGGGAGCGAGACCGCCGCTGCGCGCGGCCTGGTAGGCCATGGTCAGCGACGGAAAGCGGATGGTGTCGGGTTCCTCGAAGGTGAGCGCCGAGAGACGGGCGAAATCAGGCGCCGCGACCGCACCAGACTGATGGTGTGGCCAGGTCAGCGCATACTGGATCGGCACGCGCATGTCGGGCAGGCCGAGTTGCGCCATCACCGAGCCGTCGCGATACGATACCATGCTGTGCACCACGCTCTGCGGATGGATGAGCACGCGGATCCGTTCGGGTTCGATGCCGAACAGCCAGCGCGCCTCGATCACCTCCAGGCTCTTGTTCATCAAGGTCGCCGAATCGATGGTGATCTTCGGACCCATGGTCCAGGTCGGATGTTTGAGCGCCTGTTCGCGCGTGACCTGCGACAGGTCGGCGACGGTGCGGAAGGGTCCGCCGCTGGCGGTCAGGATCAGCTCGCGCACCTCCTCGCCACGGTGGCCTTCGAGGCATTGGAAGATCGCGCTGTGTTCGCTATCCACCGGCAGGACCATGGCGCCGCTGAGCTTGGCTTCGGCCATGATCAGATCGCCGGCCATCACCAGCGGTTCCTTGTTGGCGATGCACAGGCGTTTGCCGGCGCGCACCGCCGCCAGCGTCGCCCGCAGGCCGGCGGCGCCGACGATGGCGGTCATCACCGCGCCGACCTCGGGCGCGGCAGCGATCTCGTCGAGCGCATCCGCACCAGCGGCGACCCGGATGTCCGTACCCGCGAGCGCCTGTTTGAGCTGGGTGTAATGGGAGGGATCGCCGATCACCGCGACCTTGGCGCCGCAGGCGCGGGCCTGGGCGGCGAGCAGATCGACTTTGCTGTTGGCACTCAGCGCGAACACCGGGATGCCGAGATGGCTCGCCACCGCCAGGGTGCTGACGCCGATGGAGCCGGTCGAGCCGAGCAGGCACAGCGCGCGGCCGCGGTGATCGTCGCTCACAGCAGATCCTTGAGGTGCTTCAGCAACAGGTCGGTGTGGGCGGGACGGCCGACGGTGATGCGCAGCTTATTCGACAGCAGCGGGCGGTCCCACCAGCGCACCAGCACGCCACGCGCCTTGAGCTCCCGATAGATCGCGCCGGCACGCTCGCCGACTTCGCAGAGCAGGAAGTTGCCAGCCGACTGCGGCCAGCTCCAGCCGAGCGACGACAATCCGGCCTCCAGACGCGCGCGTTCGCGCAGGGTGTCCTGGACCAGGGTGCGATGATGATCGCGATCCTCCAACGCCACCGTGCCGAGCGCCTGGCTCAGCACGTTGACGTTGTAGCTGTCCTTGACCTTCATCAGCTGGGCGACCAGGTCCGGGTGCGCGAAGAGCAGGCCCAGGCGAGCGCCAGCCAGGCTGTAACTTTTCGAGAAGGTCCGCAACACGATCAGGTTGGGGTGGCTGGCGAGATGCGGCAGGAGGCTCGAACCGGCCGGCGCGAAATCGACATAGGCCTCATCGACGACCAGGATGCCATCGAGCTCGTAGGCGAGCTGGCGGAGCTGATCGACCGGGGTCAGGGTCGCCGAGGGATTGTTGGGGTTGGCCACCAACACGACCTTGGCGCCAACCTTGGCGAGATGGCGCGGCAGCTGCCAGGTCTGCGCTTCGACCTTGTAGTCGAGGTGGATCATCTCCACGCCCTGCAGGGTGGCGAGGGTGTCGTAGAGACCGTAGGTCGGCCACGGACTCGCGACCAGGTCGCCCGGAGCGAGGAACGCGCGGTAGATGACGGTCAGGCAATCGTCTGAGCCATTGCCTGCCAGCACCTGTTCCGGCGCAACGCCGTAACACGAGGCGGCAGCGGCACGCAGACCGCGGAAGACCGGATCGGGATAGAGCCGCAACTGGTCGTCATCGCTGTTAGCCAGGACCTCGCGCGTGCGCGGCGATGGACCCCAGGCGCATTCGTTGGTGTTGAGCTTGATACAATCGCGCACCTGCTCGCCTGGGGTATAGCCGCTCATCGCCACGATGTCGCGGCGCAGATGACGCGTGCTCAGGCCGGAGGGGAGAGGTGAGGGATCGCGGGCAGGGTCGATGATGGGCACGGACGGGACGCTACCGGGGGTCGCGGTCATCGGAAGCGGGTTCAGCCTTCAGGCCGGCGGAAGAATCCCATCAGCCCGCGGCTGACGGTCTGCGCCAGCTCGGTGCCGGGGATCATGCGCCACAGGCCGGCGCTCTCCTCCGCCCGCAACGCCCGCAGGCCCGGCAGGAAACGCATGGCCAGGATCACCGCGGGCAGGCGGAACACGGCGCTGAGCAGGAACAACGAGTGGAAATCGCTGCCATTGAGCGCCGGCAGCAGACCGAGACCGGTGTCGGGATCGCGATGCAGCGCGGCCATGCCGCAGATGACGCCCAGGACCGCCACCGCATTGACCACCGACTGGTGGTAACCGATCAGGTGGGAGCGTTCCTGGGGATTGCGGTGGCAGGTGAACAACAGCACGCCGACCGCGATCTCGGCCATGCACCAGCAGAAGCCGCTGATCACCTCGGTCAGCAGGAGGAGCGGGATCGAGGTGGTGAACGCCCACGCCACCGGCACCACCATGATGCCGACCACGGCGATGCGCAGCGTCGCTGCCGGCCCGAAGAGATCGACCAGCCGGCCGGCGATGGGGAATGCCGCGACCCGGACCAGGACCGCCATCTGGATCAGCATCACGTAGGTCCAGCCCGGACTCAGTCCCAGCCCACGCGGCAGGTCGCTCAGCATGTAGACCGCGAAGTACGGCCCGGCGAGCATCACGCCGAAATGCAGGACCGCCCACACCAGGGTCCAGCGTCCCAGATCAGTGCGGGTGATGGTGCGCAGGAACATCGGAAAGCTGGTGGCATGCCGACGATTGATCGCATCGGTGCTGCTCGCCGGGCCGGTGCGGGCGGGTGGTTCATGCTGGATGTGGATCAACCAGGTCGACAGCAGGCGCGAGATCACGGCGATGATGATCAGGATCTGCAGTCCCCACGGTCCGACCTCGACCGGCAGTTCATGGAGGATGTAGGCGAAGAGGCAGGCGAAGCCCAGCTTCACCACGATCACCAGACGGTTGCGGTAGGCGAGGTAGCGGCTCTGGATCCGGCGCGGCACCAGCGCTCCCATCCAGTTGATCCACGCTGGACCGCCGACCGCTCCCGCGAGCGCGATCGAGACCGCCAGCAGGATGCCGACCGGGACCGCCCACTCCTCGTGCGGATGATGGAGAGGAACGCTGAGCCCGGCGATCAGCAACGACTGCACGAGCGCATGCAGCACCACCGCGCGCTTGTTGCCGCCCAGCAGACCGATGATGCGCGCCAGGATCAGGCCGATGAAGGCAGTACCCAGCAGCGGGATGACGGTCAGCAGACCGAGCTGGGTGGTGGTCGCGCCGAGGCGGGTCTGCAGGATCGGGACGATGAAGCTCTCGACGAAGCCGAGCATCGCCGCGACGACCAAGCCCTCCATCACGGCGATGGCCAGACCATGGCGCACCGCGCTGCCACGTTGCCACCGGCGCAGGCCGGACGGTGCAGAAGCCGGAATCGGAACGGGCGCCGGCGCGGCGGGCGACGTCAACGCGGGCACCTCCAGGGGAGCGGCGCAGTGTGCTGTGCGCCGGTGGGGTGCAAGCCGGTGGCGATCCCTACTTCAGCGCATCGAGTCGCACGCGCAGCGCCCGGGCGGCGTTCTCGATCTCCCCCGGCGAGCCCTTGGCCAGGTTGCCGCCCATCCCCACCGCGACCACACCAGCGGCGAACCACTCGTGCAGATTGTCGAGCGACACTCCCCCGGTGGGCATCAGCGGGATGTGCGGCAAGGGACCTTTGAGCGCCTTCACGTAATCGACGCCCACCAGCGATCCTGGGAACAGCTTGATGCAGGTCGCGCCAGCGTTCCAGGCCGCCACGATCTCGCTCGGAGTGATGGCCCCAGGGAGCATCGGCAGACCCAGCCGGCGGGCTTCGGCCACCAGCACGGGATCGAAGTGCGGACTCACGGCGTAGGTCGCCCCGGCGCTGAGCGCGTCCGCCAACTGGCCACAGGTCATCACCGTGCCGACGCCGATCGCGGCCTCCGCCGGCGCGCCCGCCACCACCCGGCGGATGGCGGCGCAGCAGTCGGGAGTGGAGTAGGTGATCTCGATGCCGAGCACTCCTCCACGGATCAAGGCCTCTGCCATGGCCACGGCGTGGTCGGCGCTGGTGCCGCGGATGACGGCGACCACCCGGATGCGGGCAAGGGTCTCGAGAAAACTCATGGCGGGCTCCTCTAGGGCGTCGGGCATGATGTACTGATCGCGTCACTCTGCCATGGTCGGGCTTCCCACTGACCTGATCCGCGCAGGAAACGATGTGCTTCCGAACGCGCTGGCGTGTATCCGCATGCTCTTGACTGACAGCAGTTTGTAGGTCATTCATTGAACCTGGGCGAGGACCGCGGCCAGCGTGATCCCATGTCCGGTTGCTCCGTGTCACCGACGTCCCTTCCGACGAGCCGCCCATGCACGACCACGACCTCCTCCTGCAACGCCTTCACGATGGCGAACTGTCCCAGGCCGAGGCCGCCGGACTCCAGCGCCTGATGGGCGAGCGTCCCGAACTGCAGGCGACCTCGCGTCGCTACGACGCCCTCGATGCGCTGCTCAAGGATCACGCCGTCGAAGTCCGCCTCCAGGACGTCGCCGTCCTGGAAGCCCGCATCCGCGAACACCTCCCCACCACGGCACCCAAACGCGAGGTCCAGGTCAGCGGCCTGCACTTGGTCACGGCGGTGGTGCTGGTGAGTTTCGTCGGCCTCGCGGTGATGGTCGCCAACGAGCTCAGCGAGGTCATGCGCGATGTGGTTCCAGTCTGGTCGTTGGCGGCGATCAGCGCGGCCTGTGGTCTCTCCCTGCTGATTGCCGCGCGACCGCTGCTGCGGCTCGAAGCCGGCATGGTCAACCGCCTGCTGCGTCGTCGGCTCTCGGTGGGTGATGGGGAGGTCATGGTGTGCCGCGTTCTAGGGGTTGCCCTGATTGTTGGCGGCGCCCACATTGCCGGCCTCTGGGGCTAGATATGACCATGCATCCCGTGCGCCACGCCCACCGTCGTGGCGGTTTCACCCTCATCGAATTGATCGTGGTGATCTCGATCATCGCCGCTTTGGCGGCGATCGGTTTCCCGGTCTGGGGCATGGTCAGCCAGCGGGTGAAGGTCAGCTCCACCGACACCCTGGTGAACAGCGTCGCGACGGCCATCACCACGTACCAATCCAAGACCTGGACCTGGAACATCGAGCCGGATCCGATGCGGCCGCCGATCATGCGCACGTATCACATCTTCGATCTCAATCACTTCGGCCATACCAATACGCCGCCCGCGGGTGGCGTTCCTGATCTGCGCGATGCGCCCAATGGCACCAGGCGGTTCTTCTCCATCGATGGATACACGGCACCCGAAATGCCTGCCTTTGTAGATAGCGCCGGGAAGTACACCACTACGCCTACCAATTCCGACCCAGAGAAGGAGCTGCCGCCGCCCCCGTACGACGTCAACTTCAACCTCGCGATCCTCAACTCCGGTTACCGCGGCTTCATCGCCATGGCCCAACCCTCGATCAAGAAGAGCTTCATCAACAAACGCGGCCAGGTCGTGGATGCCTGGCAGCGACCGCTGCGCATCGCCTTCGCGCCAAAGGTGTTCGGCACCCAGGCCTTCGGCATCTGGTCGGCCGGTTTCGACGGCAAGGACGGCATCAAACACGACACCTTCCAAGACCTCGATCCGACGAATGCGAAGAGCGACGATTTGCGAAGCTGGGAGAGTCAACGTGGCCAGTAAACCGCACCGCCCGCTGCGCGCCGGTTTCACCGCCATCGAGATGATGGTGGTGGTGTCGATCATCATCGTACTGGTCGCCATGGTGGTCCCCACCATCGGACCGGCGATGAAGAAGGGCGCGGTCCACGACGCCGCCAGCGCCATCCAGCGCGCCTGTTCGCAGGCGCGCCAGCTCGCGCGCAGCACCACCGAACCGCGCGTCACTTCGGGGTCGCTGCCGAACTGGTACGGCGTGGCGGTGGTGGTGCCGAGCGAGGCCAACCTGCCGCCGTACGCCGTGGTGATCTACGGCAATCAGGACCCGTCGAACTACAGTTTCGTGGCCAACAAGGAAAACCAGTATCCCAACGGGACGCCCAAGCTCGATGGCACCACGGCGACCTACACCGGCCTGAAGGCCGCGGCCAAGTTCCCTTTCAGCCGCAATGTCATGCCGGTCAAGAACGACAGCGCCGCCACCACTGCGACCGATTACACGCTGATGTCGGCGGGTACCGCGGTGGGCTGGTACTACCAGTACCGCACCGGTTTCGTGTTCAACGACCGCACCAAGTCGACCAAGGGCGTCGACATCGGCGTTCCGAACGTGGATAGCGTCAGGCCGATGGCCTTCGGGGTCGCCAGCCTCGATGGGAAATACACCGTCGCGATCGCCATCTACAAGATCGGTCTGCTGAATGCCCAGGACGTCAACTGACGTCGACCGGTATCGGCGGCCCGTCCGTCCATCTCCTCGGAGTCCATCCATCATGAATCGTCGCCCCCGCCGTTTGGCGTTCACCATGCTCGAACTGCTGGTGGTCATCACCATCATGAGCGTCCTGGCCGCGATGATCCTGGTCGGCGCGAAGACCATCATGGGCAATGCCGAGCAGAAGAAGACCGAGACCATCATCCAGACCGTGCGCACGGGCATCGAACTGGCGATCGCCAACAAGGGCAGCGCCATCAGCCCCACGGAACATCCGTTCGCCGGCTCGAGCCAGCTCGGCCGTTTCGCCTTCGTGCGTGGGGATGCCCGTTTCGCTGGCAACGTCTCGCGCACCGGCATCGCGCTCAAAGGCGTCCCCACCCCGCTCTATCTCAAGGCCGATCAGGATCGGCTGATGATGGGCAGCGATATCTACAACGACAAGCGCATCGTCCTGCTCTATGGCGCCAAGCGTGAAGACCTAGGCGTCCTGCAATCCCTGCGCAAGGTCGTGACCAATTACCGTCTGCTGCCGATGCCGCCGAAGCTGGCCAATGGCAGCCAACCCTTTGTGCTGTCCCCCAAGACCGGCATCGCGGAGAGCTCGTACACCGACACCTTGTTTCCCGACACCATGATCCCGAGTGCCGCGCAGATGTCGGATTCGACCTACGGCCGTCTGGCGGACACCAAGCCAGCGCTCGATTACCTGTTCGGCAACAGCAGCGCACAGTCGGAGCTCGCGTCGCTCAAGGCGCTCTACAACGCTGACCCGACGCTGCCGGAAGATGTGAACAAGTTTCGCGTCGGCATCGAGAGGCGGACCGTTTCGAGCGCGATGGGGCCGTCCGTCGATGAGCCGCTGGTCTACACCAACTACCAGAGCGGCGGCAAGGAGGCCTACAAGGACGTCGAGAGCAAATGGAAGCCGGGGTACATCCCGCTCGCCAGCGGTTCAGGAACCTACCGCAGCCTCGGTGATCCTGACGGCACTGGCGACTGGGTGCGTTATCGCCTGGCCGGCCTCGCGGTCTATGACGCCTGGGGCAACGAACTGATGACGGTCACCGGCTCCAACAACGCCTACCGCGTACTCAGCGCCGGCATGGACGGCGCGATGGCGGTGGCCCCGGGCAAGAATAACAAGCTCGACACCGTCCTGACCGGCGAGATGCGCGAGAAGCTGCCGATCGATGAACACGATCTCGATGGCGCGAAGGACAACTTGCAATGACGCGTCCGGCCACCCGCATGAACGGCGGCTATTCCGTCGTCGAACTGCTGGTGGTCGTCACGATCGTGATGCTCCTGGCGACACTGCTGGTGGTGGCGATCCCACGTAAGAATGCCGAGGTCCAGCGTACCCAGGTCATCATCCAGACGGTGAAGGTCGCGCTCGAGCTGGCTGCCGCCAGCAAAGGCAGCGCGATCAGTCCCACCGAACACCCGTTCGCCGGCTCGCAGGCCGACGCCAACGGCGAGCGTTTCGCCTTCCTGCGCAGTGATCCCCAATGGCCCGGCCCGATCATCCGCAGCGGGACCGCGCTCAAGGGTGTCCCGCATCCTGGATACCTGACCGGCGAAGGGGACCACCTTTTGATGGCCAGCGATGTCTACGCCGACCGCCGCATCGCCCTCCTGTATGGCGCCCGCCGGCAGGACATCGGTGTGCTGCAATCCCAGCGCAAGGTCGTTACCAAGTACCGTCAATTACCGCTGCCGCCGGCCCTGACCGACGGCGGCCAAGCCATCGTGCGGTCACCGCGCACGGGCCACCCGACCACCGCGGGAGGTTACCAGGGCGATACCAACGGGGACTATCCGGATACCCTGGTGCCGAGCCTCGCGCAGCGGAATGACCCCACGTACGGTCTGCTCGGCGACACCAAGCCGGCGCTCGACTACCTGTTCGGCAGCAGCAATGCCAAGGCCGAACTCGCCGCGCTCAAGGCGCTCTACCACGCCGACCCCTCGCTGCCGGCCGGGGTGAATGCATTCACCACTGGTGTTGAAGCGCGCGTCGTCGGAACCGTGCGCGAGCCCCTGGTCTTCACCAATGCCGGCACCGGTCACGACGACCAGGCGATCACGTCGAAATGGAAACCGGGATGCATCCCGATCGCCGGCCACGCTCCCGACATGAGCCTGGGTGCCCTTACGGACGGTCGCTGGGCGCGCTACCGCTTGGCGGGCCTGGCGGTGTACGATGCCTGGGGCAATGAACTCATCACCACGCTCGGCACCGCCGGCCATCGTGTCATCAGCGCCGGTCTCGACGGCGTCCTGGCGGTGGCTCCCGGCACAGACAACCACATCGATTCGGATCTCTCCGGCGACCTGCACGACCATCTGCCGTTGCACGACCGGGATCTCGACGGCGCGAAGGACAATCTGCAATGACCACCCGCTCACATCGCGGCTTCACCTTGATCGAACTGCTGGTGGTCATCGCCATCATCGCGGTCCTGGCCGGCCTGGTGATCTCGCTCATCGCACCACTGCGCCTGCGGGTGAAGCTCGCCGACACGCAGGTGAAGATGAACGCCGTGCAACAGGGCATGTCCCTGATCGGACAGAGCGAAGGCTCGGCGACCTACCGCCTGCAGCAGCTCACCGAACGCCGCACCACCCCGCCGCCGGATCCGGAACCGGGCCTCGGCGGCGTCATCACTTTCGGTCCGCCCG
>JANPIY010000816.1:0-2037 GCA_031425255.1 Planctomycetota bacterium | reverse complement strand
GCGTCATGAAAAGATGGCCGCGATCGTTGAAGTCCAGGCCCCACTGGTTGCTCCCGCCGCTCGCGAAGATTTCAAATCGCTTCTGCGTCGGGTGATAGCGCCAGACTCCCGCGCGAATTTCCTGGCGCTGCGCGTCCGGGGTTCCAGGAACGCCCACCAGTGATCGCGTGAAGACGCCTTGCGCGCCATAAAGCCAGCCGTCCGGTCCCCACGTGAAGCTATTCAGTGTTTCGTGCGTGTCTTGATAGCCCCAGCCGTCGAGAAGAATTTCGGGCTTTGCATCGGCCTTATCATCGCCATCGCGGTCAGCGATGAACATCAAGTACGGCGCGGCTCCGACCCAAACTCCACCGAAACCGACTTCCAAGCCGCTAACCAGATTCAATCCTTCGTAGAAAACCTTACGCGTTTCGAACGCGCCGTCGCCATCTTCGTCGGACAGAATCACGATGCGATCCTGCCCCTTCCCTTCCGGCCGGCGATTGGGATAGCTGAGCGCTTCCGCTACCCACATGCGTCCGCGTTCGTCGATCGCGAACGCAATGGGCTGAACGATGTTCGGTTCAGTCGCGATCAGTTCGGCCTGGAAGCCATCGGCCAACAACATTCCCGAGACCAGTTTCTTTCCGGGTTCATTCTCCAACGTGGAAGGCTTGGCCGGGTTCGCGCCGAGGTGCCAGAGCACCGCGCTTTCGTTCTGTCGGCCGCCAGCGACGGCTGCCGAGCGCGGTTTCGCGGATTCTTTCGAAGGCGCTTTTGCGTAGAAGGCGAAATCATCAAAATTGATGTGGCCCCAGCCGCTTCGATACTCATCGACGATTCGAACAAAGATACGTTTGCCCATCAGAGCCGTGACGTCCACGGATTCACGCCGCATCGTTTCGACATTCGTGCCCTGAAATTGCGCGAAGACTTTACCGCCGTCGGCTTCAACGATTTCCATGCGCGTGTGCTTTTCCGAACCCCCGCCGATCAGGAAACTCACCCACGGATGCTTGACTTCAAACGGTACGGACGTCAGTGTGCCGACTTCGTTGTCGCCGGATTTCTCGTAGCCGCCGATCCAGTAATCCCCAACGTGCGCGCTCTGTTCGCCGGGCTTGCGGGGTTTGACGGTATCGCCTTTAATCGGTTGGCCTGCGAACGCATTGCCTTCTGCAGTCCAATCCTGCAGGGTCCCGGTTTCAAAATCGAGATTGAGCGGCTTGCCGTCGGCACCGGTGGCTTTGATCGGCGCGAGCCCTGCGGCTATAGCGGCAGGTTCCGGCGCGACTGCAGTGGGCGCGGCGCGTTGGGGCAGTTCAGTCTTTCCCAGATCCGTTAACTTTACGTTGCGAAATTGAATCTTGGCGGGTCCCGGACCGCTGTGAAGTTGGAACGCAAGACGGCCCGACCATCTGGCCTTTCCGATCTGGTGATCGTCGAGAACGGAAACCAGTACGCCGTTCACACGAACTTCTGCGTGCGAGGCCCACGCCATAATCGAATAGGTATTCCACTCGCCCTTGGGCTTCAGCAATGTTTTGAAACTGTCGGCGGGCGCGAATGTATCTGTCCACTTGCGTCCATCGGGCGCAATCGAGACACGCGCACCGCGTTCGACTAGCAGCGCGCGGCCGTGTTCATCGTAAATGCGACCGAGCCAAACAGCGCCGTCGTCGAGATCCGCTTGCAATCCAGCAGCGTGGCCGTCGGGGTTTTTCTGACTTCGGAACTGAATGCCCGAATTCGCAGACGGTCCTCCGCTGATGCGGAATTCAACCTGAAGACTGAAATCGCTGATCTCGCCTTTCCAATATAGAAATTCATTGCCGCCCAGCGATTTGCCTTCGGGAATTTCGCCCGTGATCGATCCGTCTTCGATCCGCCAGTGGTTCGTATTTCCTTCCCAGCCTTCGAGCGACTTGCCATCGAACAGCACGCGTTCTTCCGCAGCGTGGATGTGCGCGCACAGCATCGCAAGCAAAATGAAGGTGAAATGAATCGCGTTTCTCACGGGCATCTCCTGACGACCACGGCATGCATCGCGGCACATGG
>JANPIY010000815.1:0-5103 GCA_031425255.1 Planctomycetota bacterium | reverse complement strand
CAGTTCGAGCGCGGCGCCGATGTGGTGGTGGATCGCCGACACGTTGCCGACCGCTTCCGCCACCAACAGCACGAGTGCCGGCCGCAGCATCTTGCCATGGAAGGCGCCCAGATCAGTGATCAGCCGCGCAACCTTGGGTTCATCGCTGGCGAGGGCCAGCTGCATGTGCTGCTGGACCTCGTCGAAGTGCGGTTGGAGGTCCTGGAGGACATCGAGCATGGGCGGATTCAACCAACCGAGAACGAACGCGCCAGCTCCTGCAGCGACTTGCCCAGCGCGTCGACGCTCACCGGCTTGCGGATGGCGGCGGCGATCTGGGGATTGAGGCGGGCGAGTTCCTCGACGCGGTCGAAGGGCTCATACGCCGACACCACCACCACCTGGCTGCCGTTGAGCTCGGGCCGGCGCAGCAGCTCTTGCAGGACGGCGAAGCCATCCATGCCGGGCATCATGATGTCGAGCAGCATGATGTGCGGCTTGAGCGTGCCGACCGCGATGCAGGTGTCGACGCCGTTGACCGCCTCGTGGATCACCGCATCCGGCAGGTAGCGCTCGACCACCTTGCGCAGGAGCAGGACCACATCGGGGTGATCGTCCGCGATCAGGACCTGGAGCTTGCCGACCGTACTGGCGGCGCCCCGGATGACCTTCTTGCCGACGTCGGGAATGCCGAACGACTGGCAGAAGGTTTCGAGATCCTCGGGGCGGACGCGGAAATGTCCGCTCGGCAGTGCGTAGGCTTTGAGGTGACCATGGACGATCCAGCGATAGACCGTCGTGCGGCTCACGTTGCAGCGTTTGGCGACCTTGCCGAGACTGAGATGTTCGTCCTTGTTCATGTGGCTCGCAGTAATCTTGCCTGGTGGCTGGTGAGGCACGGACGACGCGTTCGCACGCAGCAACAGCACAGGGAGGAAAGGAGTAAAAGCCGCTCTATCGTCGCGGTCCACCGTTCAGTGGGTGTTGGCTTCTACACAGCCGGGTCGAGTGTCGCAAGGGATGAAGTCCCATCGTCGCGCACATCCATGTGGTTTCTACCGCTGTCTCCGTAGGGCGACAACATCGGCGCTCGCTGCACGAGCGACGCAGATGCCGCCCGCCGTGGTCAGTGCAGCCATACCGATTCCGGTAACAGATGTTCCCACCATGGCGTTCCCGGACCTGCGGTTTAGCGTCCCGCGCCATGCGTGTGCTCATCGTCCGCCTGGGCGCCTTCGGCGACATCATCCATACCCTGCCCCTGGCCGCCGACCTCCACCGTGCCGGTCACACCATCGGGTGGGTCTGCGAGGATCGTTGGTCCTGCGTGGTGCAGGGAAGTCCGGCGGTGCGGTATGTGCATGAGCTGCCACGTCGGGAACTGCGTTCCGCCAGTCCGCTGCGCCGCCTGCTGCTGCTGCGCCGCCTGGTGCGCGAGCTGCGTCATGGCGCTTATGACGTGGCGATCGATGCCCAGGGCCTGGCCAAGAGCGCGCTTGTAAGCGCGTGGTGCGGTGCCCACCGCCGCATCGGCCATGCCCGTCCGCGTGCGCGCGAAGGTGCATGGCTGATCAGCGACCGCCGCGTGCCGGTCAGCGCCGTCCACGTCATCGATCAGCAGCGCGCCCTCGGCCTGCCTCTCCTGCAAGGTCAGGCGGATGGAGGGTGGTTGTTCCCGTTGCCGGCGTGGCCGGCGGAGCGGGCCTGGGCCAGGAGCTGGCTCCGGGACCAGGGTCTCGCTGCCGGTGAGCGTCCAGCGCTCATGCTCAATGTCGGGGCCGGGTGGCCGACCAAGGTCTGGCCGCAGGAACGTCAGATCGCCTTCGCCCAGTTGTGCGCAGCGCACCACCTGCCGCTGGTCCTCGTATGGGGCTCGCCGGCCGAATTGACGCTCGCCCGCAGCATCGTCAGCGCCTGTCCGACGACTCATCTCGCTCCGCCGACCAGCATTCCCCAGCTCGCGGGCCTGATCGCGGCAGCGCGCGTGCTGGTCAGCGGTGACACCGGACCGCTGCACCTGGGTCTCGCCCTGGGCGTTCCCGCGGTCGGACTGTTCGGTCCCGTGCCGGCGACGCGCAATGGCCCACGTGGCCGTGGCTACCGCACCCTGCAGGCGCCTGGGGCGGCCTGGGAACGCAAGGACGTCACCCGGGTGGACATGGGCGCGCTCTCCGCTGCGCTCGTGCTGGAGCAGGCGTTGTCTGCCGCAACGGAATCGCACCGGGTGAATCCGATCGACAACGTCGGTCCCGCATCTTGACCGATGGCCTTGATCGGCGCATGGTGTGCGACGATGTGGATCCTCCAGAACGATGATGATGTACGCATCCGGGTCCTGGTCTGGTCGCCTGAAAAGGGCAACGAGATCCTCCCCGACCGGGCGATGCAGGAACTTGATGTGATCGTGGCCAAGGATGCCGCCCATCTCTGGGTCCTGGACGTCTCCGCGATTCCCATCCTCAGCTCGAACGCCATCGCCCAATTGATCGGCGTGGTGCGTCGGGTGAGCCTGGCCAATGGTCGCATCACCCTGGCCAAGCCACCGCCCGCGGTGTCGACGGTGCTGAAGATGACGCGCCTGACCAAGCTGCTGCCGATGTTCGACACCGTCGCACTGGCCAAAGCGTCCTTGGTCTGACGCTGGCAGCGTCATGGGCCTGCCGCTGCAACCCGACTTGACGCCGTGGACCCCGGGACAGCGGCGCTGGCTGACCATCGCCGTGCTGATGGCGCTCATCATCGGTCTGGGCTTCGTCGCCCACACCCGTCAGCAACCACCTCGTCTGCTGGGCACGCATGGCCGCTCCGGCAGCGATGATTACCACACCACGGCACTGCGGCTGATCGCCGGCGCCCACACGCGGGTGACGGTGGTGGTCTATGTCATGCGTGTCGATGGCGACGGCCCGGTCGAGCATCTGCTGCAGGCGCTCAGCGCCGCCGCACGGCGCGGCGTCGCGGTGCGGGTGGTGCTCGATCGCGGCCGCGACTGGCGCACCGGTGCACCCGATGAGAAGCATCTGGAGCCGGCCGCACGGCTGAGACGTGGCGGCGTACGCGTGGTCCTGGACGAGGCGGAACGCACCACCCACGCAAAGGTGTTGGTGGTCGATGATCGCTACGTGGTGGTCGGCAGCCACAACTGGACCAGATCAGCCCTCAGCGCCAATCGCGAGTGGTCGCTCGAGATCGACGACCCCGCCGTCGCGGCGCAGATCCAGGCGGAATTGGCGAGCATTCCTGGATGGTCGGAGGTGCTCCCGGAGCATCCCTAGGTCGGTCGAGGCCCGAGGCCGGTGGCCAGCATGCCGATCTCAGGACTTGGTGCTGACGATCCGTTCCGCGAACACCATGCGCCCATTGCTGGTCGCGTGCAGGCGGATGATGGTGCAATCGATCCGCTGGCCGATCGCATCGGCGGCATTGCCGACGACGACCAGGCTGCCGTCGTCGAGGTGGCCCAGGCCCTGGTTCCTGCCCTCACCCGGCTTCTCGATCGTCACGGTGAGGTGATCGCCGGTACGCAGGGTGGGCGACAACGCGCTGGCCAGGGTGGCGAGGTCGATGACGGCCACCGCCTCGGCCGCACCGCGTGAGAGCACCTCCTTGTCGAGCGCAAGCAGATGGCCGTTCTCGAGACGGGTGAGATGGACCAGCACGTCGGTGAGGGTGGTGGTGTTGGGGATCTCGGTGTCGTCGATCTCCACCTGCGCATGCGGCAGCGCACGCAGTTCGTTCAGGCCTTCGAGCGCACGCCGCCCGCGCACCGCGGTCGCGGCCTCGGCCGAGGCCGCGGCGGTCGCGCAGGCGAGCAGCACCTGGCGGTGGACCAGCAGGCGTCGCGGCAGCAGGCCCGAGCGGAACAGAGCGATGGTTCGACCATCGCCCAAGGCCGCCGCGTCCAGGATCACCGCGCCGGCATTGACGCGTTCTGAGCGGAATTCGACGAAGGGCACCACCACGCGGAAATGGTCGGCGTTGCGCAGCACCAGCACGAGCACCAGATAAGTGGTCACCAACGTCAGCGGCAGATCGAGGTTGTTGAGCATCGAGGTGTCCTGGATCACCAGGCGCATGACCGACAGCAGGATCCACGAGAGCGTCAAACCGGCGCCCAGGCCGATGAGGAAGGCCACCAGGCTGCGGGTGAAACGACGGCGGAAGGCGTGTTCGCAGGCGATCAGGGTGACCGCGATCCCGAAGCCCATGGCACCCCCGAACCAGACCGGGAGGCTGTCTTCGAGGGCGGTGCGGTAGATGGCGGAACCGCTGGTCAGCCCGATGAGGGTCGACAGGGTCACGAACACCACGCGGACGAGCAGGATCAGCATGGGCGCACGCTAGCGGACGTTGCCGGCAGCAGGAAGTCCGGAGTCCGGGGTCCTGCGTCCGGGTCGAGGCTCCCGGATCGGAAGGCCATCTCAGTCGGCGCGACCGGCGACCACGCCGTGGCTGATGCCGCCGAAGAACGAGACCCAGCGTCTGGAGGTGAAGCCGGCTTCGGCGATGGCGGCGTCGGCCTCCGCGCGCGAGAGGAAGCGTGCGATGCTGTCATTGAGGTAGCGATAGGCATCGGCATTGCCCGCCAGGGTCCCGCCCACCAGTGGGAAGACCACCTTGCCGAAGCTGCCATAGAAGGCCTTGGGCCACCACGAGGTCGGGCGGAAGAACTCCAGGATGAGTACCTGGCCAGCGGGCCGCAGGACGCGGGCGAGCTCCTTCAGAGCCAGGCGCGGGTCGCCGAAATTGCGCCAGCCGTACGCCACCATGGCGAGGTCGAAGGAGCCATCGGCATAAGGCAGGTGCAGCGCATCGCCGACGCTCGCCGACAGGGGGTGGCCCCTCCGCTTCTGCGCCCCGGCGACCAGCATGGGCTGGCAGAAGTCACAGCCATGGACGCGCCTGGCCTTGCCCTGGGCCAACGCCTCCAGACCGAGATCGAAGGTGCCGCAGGCGAGATCGAGCACGTCGGCGGGTGCGCCGGCGACCTCGCGCAGGATGCGTTTGCGCCAACGCACGTCGTTGCGTGCCGACAGCACCCGGTTCAGCAGGTCGTACTTCGGCGCGATGTTGGCGAACAATGCTTTGACCGCTTCGGACATGCCGGGAGGGTTGCGCCCAGCC
>JANPIY010000814.1:0-5634 GCA_031425255.1 Planctomycetota bacterium | reverse complement strand
GCTTCTCCCGCGCCAGCATCGGCCGGACCATCAACCGCCTGGGGCTGGTGGCGCCGATGCCCGCGAACACCGCCCGCGCCCGCTTCCATCCCGTCACCGGGCTGTGCGAAGGCCTGCTGGTCGAGCCGCAGCGGACCAACTACCTGTTGCGCAGCGAGGAGATCGACAACCCGGCCTGGACCGCCAGCAGCCTCACCGTCACCCCCAACAGCACGACCGCACCCGATGGCGCCACCACAGCCGACACGCTGGCGGCCACCGGTGCCGGGGGCAAGCTGATCCAAGCGGTCACCATCACCGCCGGCAGGGGTATCGCCTTTGGCGTCTATGCCAAGGCCAATGCGTCCCCCTGGGTGATCCTCTCCCTCACCGATGGCACCAACACGGTCGATTGCTGGTTCAACCTGGCCAGCGGGGCCACCGGCACGCACAGCCTGGGTGGATCGGGCGGCGGGGTCAGCCTCACCTTCTCGCAGAAGTGGATCGAGGCGCAGCGCAATGGCTGGTACCTCTGTGCCCTGGAGGTCACCAGCAGCGTTGCCACCGCGATCAGCGCCAGCATCGCCCCGACCGCGGCCGACAACACCGCAAGCGCCAACGGCAACAGCCTCTTCGCCTGGGGCGCGCAGCTGGAGGCTGAGGCGACGCTCACCAACCTCACCAGCTACATCCCGACCACCAGTGCGACCGTCACCCGCAGCGCTGACAACCTGATCCTGCCGGTGTCCGCCTCCCAGGTGCCGCTGGACCGCGGCACGATGATCTTCGAGTTCACGGCGCGGCCGTTGCCGGCGGCCAGTGGCGGACAATCCATTGTCCTCGGTGGGGTGGGCGATACGTTCAGCAACACCCTCTACATCGGCCGCCAGGGGGTGACCGGTGTCGGCTATACCTACATCCAGAACGCCGGAGGCGGCGTCACCAACGCCAAGACCTGCGCATGGGTGCCGGGGACCATCTATCGCTACGGCGTTGCCTGGACCTCCAGCCGGATTGCGCATTGCATTGATGGTGGATCCATCACATCACAGGTGCTCGGTGGGGCGTTTGCATCTGTCGCGCGCCTTGCGGTCGGCTGTGCCCCCTGGTCGACCTCCTCCGGCACCACCATCAGCAACGTCGCGCATCGCAGCTTCATGCATGCGCCGATCAACGTGACTGATGCCCTGCTCCAGCAGCTCACCGCCCCATAAGAGGCTGTCATCATGTGGATCACCACCTACCACCGGTTCACCAACCGGGCGGAGTTCCTGACGGCATGCCAGACCGCTGGATGGACCTGTCCGCCGGGCCAGGATCCAGAGCTGCCGCAGGGTGTGGCGGTTGATCTCGTGGGGCCGATCATCGCGCCAGCGCAGGTCGGCGTTGGTGGCGCCCCGATCGCCGGCGAAGCCATCGACCCGCGGTATCACGTCAATCGCGCCTGGCACGGCCACGACCCCGACCCCGCCTTCCAGGCGTCGGTGGTCGTCCCGGCGACGCCCTCGCGCGGGTGGGACGTCCCAGCAGTTCCAGAAGCACGGCCCCCGGTGCCGCCGGTAATCCCCGCCCGGAAGGGCAAGGTGGCGCTGCGGGAGGCGGGGCTGTTGGAAATAGTGGAAAGTGCGGTCAAATCCGCAGGCGGCCGCGCTCATGATGCGTGGGAAGGAGCGTCCGAATGGCAGCGCGATAGCGCGTTCTTGGCCGATCTGGCGACGACCCTTGGCCTCGCACCTGACAAGGTCGATGAGATGTTCCAACAGGCCAACGCCATCAAAGGATGAGCTGCCAAGCTCACTTTTCTGCCCGGAATGTGAGCGAAACTAGCAATCTGCGGGAAAAGGAAATTCACCGCGCCGCTACGCAATCTTGATTTGCAACACCCGCGCGGTGCGCACGACTAAGTCGTGTCAGCCGCCGCTCCGGTTCTTTTCGTGCAACCGTTGCGGTGCCGCCGGACTTTTTCAGCAACCTGCTGTAAGCGCGATCGCGTATGACGCCAACGGATCGTCGCCTCTCACGCGCAGAACCTACTGGTCCTGCCTGCGGGACATCCGGGATTGACCGGCCAAAAATGGGCCAGTATCGTTTCAAAGTGGGGTAACTCACGACGGGCGTCCTGAGCCGTTTAAGCAGACCGTGTAACTCTGAGATTAGATATGCAAACCCTCCGTTTTATGCCGAAACCCGTTTTTCGCGCCCCTCTCCTCGCGTTCGGCTGGTTGTGGGCCGCGTCGGTGCTGCTTCCATTGGCCGCATTCATTTGGATCGCGGCCGACAGCTGGCGTAGAATCGAGGTCGACGCTCTCGGCAGGCTGAATCGAGTCGGCGACATGTTAAGCGAAGATACCTTGCGTTCCTTCGAAATCCAGGAAGCGCTGCTGACCGCTGCGGCCCGATATATCCAGCGGACAGGCTGGGCAGAAGCTGATGCCACGGCCGAGATCCACACATTCCTCACAATCCTCGATGAGACGACACCGTCAACGGCTGGCATGGCGTTGCTGTCGCCTGAGGGTATACTGGTGGCAGCCAGCCGCATACTGCCGCCGGTGCAGCCTGTGGACCAGTCTGCGCGCGCCTCTGTCCGCGCGAATCAGAACAGCGGCACCAGCCAGTTCACGGCTGCGAGCGGCAGTTATATTAGTGAGGTATTACTATCGCCTCTGAGCGAGGGGAATGTCTTCACCTTCAGCCGGACGATAGGCAACGCCGGGGCGCCGGACCAGGGCGTGATTGTAACTAGCTTTTACCCCGAGCGGTTCACCAATTTCTATCAGCGCATCCTCGAAAGCGCAGGAGACGCGGTGACGCTCAGCCGTACGGACGGCGCGCTACTGGCCCGTTTTCCGCTACCGACGAATCCGGTCGGACTATTCGCACCGCCGGATAGTATCGTGATGCAGGCCTTCCGCGCGTCGCCCACAGGCTCCGGGATAATCGAAGCTGTATCTAGAATCGATGGCGTCCGGCGAATCGTGGTGTTCCGCCGCGTCCCGGATTATCCGGTGTTTGTCGCCTATGCGCTGGACACTAGGGTCCTGGTGACGGCTTGGCGGGCGCGACTGCTGATCCCTGGCTTGATAGCGCTGGGCGCCGTTGCCCTCCTCCTCGCAGCGACCGCACACGCCAGGAAAGTAACAGCGGACCGCCTGGGCGCGGAAAAGGCCAAGACCGCGATCGAAGCCAAGTTGCGGCAACTTGAGCGGGTTAGCGCCTTTGGCGAGCTTGCGGCCAGCGTGGCGCATGATTTCCGCAATGCTGCCCAGGTCATGGCAAGCTGCGCCCGTTTGCTCGATCGCGCCGCTGACGAGCCAGCGCGCGTGCGCGAATATTCGGCGATGATAGATAGTTCAGCAACAATGGTCGCTTCGCTGACCAACAGGATGCTCAACGTTGTCCGTCGCCGCTCCGTCGAGGAGGAGGTCGGTGTTCTAGATCTCCCGCCCGCTATGTCCTCACTCGCAGATCTGCTGTCGCGCACAATCGGTAGCAAGCACACCGTAACGTTTCGTCGTAATGGGCTGGTGCCTGGCACGGTTGCCGCGGATCAGAGTGAGTTCGAGGCAGCGGTTGTCAACCTCGTCGTCAATGCCCGCGACGCGATGCCGCAGGGGGGCGATGTGATACTCACGGTTGGCTGCGCGACCGATGGCATGCTGAGGCCCGTCAATTTGCCAGCTGGTCCGTTTGTAGTCATTACAGTGATCGATCATGGCCTAGGCATGGACCCCTCAACCTTGGCGCGGGCGGGGGAGCCGTTTTTCACTACCAAGACAGATGACCGCGGCACTGGCCTCGGTCTGGCAGGTGCACGCGGCTTCGCGGAACGCGCAGGCGGGATGCTGACCATTGCCAGCAAGGTTGGGCAGGGAACGACGGTGACCATTTGGTTGCCGGTCCAACAAGCCGCCCAAAAGCCGGCATCCGACCGGCCATTCAAGGAGATCCAGGTCACAGGACCATGAACAGCTTTTGCTGAGTACGGTCAGTATGATTCGGTCTCCACTAAGAGAGGTGGCTCGGTTATTCGCTACAGCGTTACGGTTCGGTTAGGCGGATCGCCTGGCGGTTGATACGCACGTTTTAATGCTGCCGTAATGGCGCTCCGGTCGGGCTACGCCCGCCCTGCGCGCCACCACGGCATCGACGCAACGTGCGTATCAACCGCCAGGCGATCCACTTATCGGAACCGAAACGCTATAGCGAGAAATCGAGCCTCCTTTCTTAGAGGTAGTCAACGGTCCTGATTGGGCAGCAATCCGTAAAGTTGCATCGCCCGATTGAGGGAACGCTGATATGGTCCGCCGCCGCAGCGGTTCCCTTGGTTAAGGACTTCCACAAAGTGAGTCACGTCGCGCTTACCGGCAACCACGATCCCCTTTTGGTCGTGGTCTCGATCGTGGTGGCCGTCGCCACCTCCTACTGTTCATTGGAGCTTGCTGGCCGAATGCGTGCGGCATTCGGTTGGACCGGACATGCTTGGCTTGTGACCGCCGCGACGGCTATGGGGGGCGGCATCTGGGCGATGCACTTCGTGGCCATGCTCGCCCTCGGCCTGTCACTGCCGGTTGCTTACGACCCCTGGCTGACTGGCCTCTCGCTGGCGACGCCGATCGTGGTCACTGGCCTCGGCTTCGTTGTGGTGCGGAGGCGTGCCGGTCATGCAGCTAATATCGCCCTTGGCGGGCTGCTGATGGGCACCGGCGTCGCCGCCATGCACTATATCGGCATGGCCGCGATGCACACGCCGGCGCAGATGCACCACGACGCGCTTCTGGTCACGCTCTCGATCATCATCGCCATTGCCGCCTCAACAGTCGCGTTGTGGATGTCCCTGCGGGAAACGGGCCTACTGGTAAGAGTCGGCGCCGCAACAGCGATGGGCCTTGCGATCGCCGGGATGCACTACACCGCCATGGCAGCCGCCAGCTGGCGTCAGCTTGGAGACGACGCTGTCTGGAATAGCGAGGCCAGGCAGTTGGTGGGGCTGCACCAAACCGGCTTGGCGTTTGGCGTGGCGACAGCCACCTTCCTTGTCCTGCTGTTGTCGTTCATCGCAGCCGTGCTGGACCGACGGTTCGCCTCTGTATCGCGACGAGAGGCCGAGCTGGCCCTGCGGGAGAGTGAAGCGCGGAATATTATGCTGGCGGCCGAGCAGGCCGCGATCCTCGAGCAGCTGGCGGAAGGCGTCATCGTGACCGACCCGGACGGCCGCATCACCTTCGTCAACGAGGCTGCAGCTCAGATCCACGGCGGTGCACAACTTGGCGTGGTCCCTGACGGATACAGCCGCGCGTATCAGCTCTACACCGAGGATGGGGAACTCTATCCGCCAGATGAGCTACCGCTCAGCCGCGCGGTGCGACACGGCGTCTCCATCACCGAGGCCCGATGGCGTGTCCGTCGGCCAGATGGGTCCGAAGTGCTGGCCGTAGGCAGCGCTCGCCCATTCCGAGGCGGTGATGGCAAGGTGCTCGGCGCCGTCCTGGTCGTGCGTGACGACACAGCTCGCACCGCAGCGGAGACTGCGCTGCGAGAGAATGAAGAGCGCTTCCGGACCTTCGCTGAGCACGCACCGCACGTGATCTACATCGTCGACGTGCTGGCGCGACGTCTGGAGTACCTCAGCCCCGCCTTCGAGCGGGTCTGGGG
>JANPIY010000813.1:0-3136 GCA_031425255.1 Planctomycetota bacterium | reverse complement strand
GTGGTCGCCACGATCACCTGGTCCGGTGACGCCCCGGCGAGCGCCTCACGCGCGAGCGCGATCAGCAGGGGCAGCAACTCGCCGGACAGCATTCCAGGATCACCACTACCACTTTCGAGCGCCGCGACGGTGCTCCGGAGATCCCCATGAGCGCTTCGTAATGCGATTCCGGTGATGCGGGGCATCGCCGCAGGTTCGTGGGCCCCTGGGAGGTCGCAAGCTGTCCTGGTCCTACGTCATGCGCCATCGCGTTTTGGCCGGTCTCTGATACGAGCAGGCCACCGTGAGCGCGATCGACTCCATTGCCTACGGCGACGCCGCCTCGGTGTCGCCGCGCCCCGATACGGCGGTGGCGTGGCGACAAGGTCCGCCTTTGCCATCCGGACGTGCGACATCGGTACCGGCACTGATCGCCGAATGCCTGAGCCATTTCCCGGATGTGCCGGTTCTCCGCGACGGGGAGCGGACCGCGACCTGGCGCGACCTCGACGCCTGGTCAGGCCGACTGGCGGCATCGTGGGCGGATTTTTTGCCGCGCGGGGCACGCTGTGCGATCCTCTTATCCAATGGGCTGCCGCACCTGCTGGCGGAGATGGCGTGCTGGCGCCTGGGAGCGATTGCAGCACCGGTTTTTCTCGGCTTCGGACCCGCGCGCTTGCGTGAGCTCCTGGAGCGGCTGGATGCGCAGCTGGTGATCGTCGATGATCCGATCATCGCTCACGCGCTGCCCGCCGACCTGCGGCGCCAATCGACCGGTGACCTGTGGCGCAACGCCACCCGGCGGCAGGGACCGCCTGCTGATCGGGCGGTGGAGGCTGCTGATCCCTGTCTCATCCAATTCACCAGCGGCAGCACCGGAGTTCCGCGTGGAGTGGTGTTGACCCATGACAACCTCGCCAGTCAGCAAGCGGCGTTCGCCCTGCATTGGCCAGAGGTCGGCCCCGGCGATCGTTTGTCCGCCTACCTGCCCTGGCATCACAGTTTTGGCGGCCTGGCGGAACGCTGGTGGTCGTTGTGCCGCGGCGCGGATCTGACCGTAGTGCCGGGGGGCGGCCGCGACCGCAGTCAGCTCCTCGCCACCATCCGCCGGGTCGCGCCCACGGTGTTCCTGAGCGTGCCGAAGATCCACGCGCTGATGGTGGAGGAGCGACTCTTTTCCAAGCGTTCCCTGCGCTGGGCCTTCACCGCCGGCGCACCCATGCCGGATGCGGTGCGTCTCTGGTACACCGACCAGGAGATCCCCATCTGTGAAGGATGGGGTCTGACCGAGACCAGCCCGAGCTGCACCCTCACACATCCTGGCCCTGGACATGGCGGAGTCGTAGGCTGGCCGATCGCCGGGGTCGAGGTGGGAGTGCGCCAGGCCGACGGACACATCCTGGTGCGCGGCCCCAACGTGATGGCTGGGTATCTTGGCCAATCGGGCAGCACGTGGTTGTCAGATGGGAGCTTCGACACCGGGGACCTTGGCGCCTGGTCAAGCGCGGGACTCTGCCTGCGTGGGCGCGCTGACCATCAGCTCAAACTCGGCAATGGTGAGAAGGTCTGCGCGGCCACCCTGGAAGCCGTAATGGAGGCTCATCCTGCGATCCATCAGGTGGTGGTGGCGGCAGAGCCTGGACTGCTCGCGATCATCGAGCTTCGTCCTGGTCACGATGCGCAAGAGGTTGTGAATGCGGTGCGTGCCCTGAATGCCAACCAGGAAGTGCCGTACCAACGCATCACGGAGATCTACGGCGTTGCGGTGCGCATGAGCGTTGAGAACGGCTACCTAACCGCCTCGCTCAAGGTTTCGCGCGGTCAGGTGTTGGCGGCTTTCCGCCACTGGCGATACGCCGGGGGCAGTGAATTCATCCGTTATCAATGAAGGCGGTGTCCTCGGCCTAGAGCGACGTCGCCGGAACCGGCACCGCCGAGTTGTTCAGGTCATCGAGCGCTGTACGCAGGTCTGGGAAGATGCGCAGCATCTGGACCAGGCCGACGATCTGGAAGACTCGGCGCACCGGTTCAGAGACGCGGAATAGGCGCAATTGGATGCGTTTGGCATGCGCTGCGATGCTGGCCAGTCCAGAGGTGTTGATGTAGGTGAGCGGATTGCAGTCCATCACCACTCCCAGCAGCAGGTTCGGATCGAGGCCGGCAAAGGCATTGCCCATCACCTCGCCCGACTGGCTGTCGATGCGGGCGGGGAAATCGAGGTGATGGATGAGATTGCCGTGCGTCAGCACATAGGCATAAGGCCCTTCGATCTGGCGACCGACAGCACCGACCTTGGCGCGGTCCGGCAACACCTCGATCGGTTGACCACGATGCTTGAGCGCGGCGAGGCAACGGATGAGCGCTTGCGCCGCGGCGACGGCGGAGGTTTCACTGCTGGCAACCGCATTCACCTGGATGGAAAACAACGCCTGGTCGCGATCGTCACGCAACCGGTACGGCATCACCACGGGAATATCGAATAAAGGCACGCGCTTACCCCCGGGAAAAGCTGAGCGGGTGAAGGGAATCGAACCCTCGTATGCTGGATGGGAACCAGCTGCTCTACCATTGAGCTACACCCGCAGGATCTGGCGTTCCGACCTCGGCAACATCCGTGGCCACCGAAGCGGGAACACGTCCAACAGTGGAATATCTGGGCTCGTTTTCAATCCCCAGCCTCCAGCGTGCGGAGGAAGGGGTCGATGAGGGAAGTGGTCGGACCGACAGGATTTGAACCTGCGACCTCTGCGTCCCGAACGCAGCGCTCTAGCCAAGCTGAGCTACGGTCCGATAGGATACGTATACGGTTGAAGCTGCCAGAGTTATACCGGAAGCCGCGAACGGACCGCTGCCGTTCGCGAGGGGTCACTTGGTACCAATGGCTCCGGGCTTGTCAATTGCAGGTAACGGCGGCGGCGCGATTTCGCCTGCTCCGCTGTAATTGAGTTTGTCACGCGCGATCAATTCGACGACGTAAGGATCCTTGGCAGCAAGCCCAGTAAGCAGCGCTTGCTGTTGCGCGATATCACCTCTCAAGCGCTGGGTTTCTTGGCGCTCCTGCGTGGCAACCTGCTGGACCTGCCAGACGTCCGCTTGGCGTTCCTGCAGGTGGATGAAGAGGCTGATCACCACCACGGTGGCGAACACCGCATGGACG
>JANPIY010000812.1:0-3423 GCA_031425255.1 Planctomycetota bacterium | reverse complement strand
GCTGGCGCGTTCGCGCAGCGGCGGCAAGCGCAGTTGATAGGTGTTCAGGCGGTAGAGCAGGTCGCGACGGAAACCGCCGTCGGCGACCATCTGTTCGAGATCCTGGTTAGTCGCCGCGATCACGGTCACCGCCACCGCCTGATCACGCCGTCCCCCCAGGCGGCGGACCTGGCGGCTCTCCAGGGTCCGCAGCAGCTTGGCCTGCGCCGCGGGTGCGAGATCGCCGAGTTCGTCGAGGAACAGCGTGCCGCCATCCGCCAGTTCGAAGGCCCCTGGGCGATCGCTGTCGGCGCCGGTGAAGGCTCCTTTCATGTGGCCGAAGAGTTCGCTCTCGACCAGGTTGTCAGGCAGGGCCGGACAGTTCACCACCACGAACGGAGCCTCAGCTCCGCGCAGGCGCCGGTGCAGCTCGTGGGCGATGACCTCCTTGCCGGTACCGGTCTCGCCGGTGATCAGCACGCCATCAAAGGGCGTGCGCTCGGCGGCCTTGAGGAACTGCAGCACTTCCCGGCAGGCTTCGCTCGCACCGAGATAACCGCCGACCTGGCCGCTGTCGCCCTGGCGCTGGGTGTGCGCCAGGGTCGCGCGCAGGCGGTTGCGGTCGACATCGAGCGCCATCAGCCGACGCGTGCGTTCCAGCGCCGCGAGCAGATCCGGCAGGCGGATGGGTTTGCGCAGAAAATCGGCAGCGCCATGCCGCATCGCCTCGATCGCTCCGTCCAGGGTGCCATGGCCAGACATCATGATCACCGCCAGTTCGGGATGGGCCGCGCGCAGGGTCTGCAACACCTCCAGGCCGTCCTCGCCCGGCATGCGGATGTCGAGCAGCGTGACATCGGGCGGGTTGCGGGCGAAGGCGGCGATGGCGCTCGCACCGCTGACGAAGTCGCGCACCTGATCGCCGCGTTTGGTGAGGAAGTCGCGCAGCGATTCGCGGATGACGGCCTCGTCGTCGATGATGGCGATATCGAGGGTCGATGCGGAGGTCATACGGATTCCTTGCCCACCAGGCGATGGTACAGGCGCAGCTCGGCGGTGGTGCCGGCGCCGGGCACGCTGCTGAGTTCCAACTCGCCGCCGCACTGCGCGAGGATGCCGTGCGCCACTGCCAGGCCGAGCCCGATGCCGCGATCGGGTCCCTTGGTGGTGAAGAACGGTTCGCCGGCACGCGCGAGGGTGGCGGCATCCATGCCCACGCCGTTGTCGCGCACGCTGATCACCACGGGATCGCTTGCGCCGGCGCCGCTGCCGATGTCGATGGCGATACGGCCCTCGTCGCCAGCGCCGCGGGCGAGGCAGGCGTCGCCGGCATTGGCCAGCACGATCTGCACGGCTTCCTGCACGGCGAAGGGGTTGGCGCGTACCCACGCGCCGACGGGATCGGCACAGGTGACGCGCAGGTCCATGCCATGTGCGCGCAAACGCGTACCCCACAACCGGACCGCCGCCTGCACCACCTGCTGGAGATCGACCGGTACCAGTTCCAGACGGGCATTCTCATCGGCGAAGCCGCGCACGCTCTGGATCAGATCATCGATGCGGTCGGATTCGGTGACGATGCGCCGCATCTTGTCGATGATCTCCTGCTTCGAGATCTCCCAGCCTTCCTCCAGGCCGATCAGCAGGCCTTCGGCAAAACCGCGGATGCCGCTCAGGGGTTGATTGATCTCGTGGGCCATGCCGGCGGCCATGTCGGAGAGGCCCTGCAGGCGGTGGCGCCGCATGCGTTCGACGATGCGGGTCTCATCCCCTGGGCCGGTCATGGGGTCTCCGTGGTCATGAGGGCGCTGAGCAGGCTGGAGAGATCGCGCAGCTTCACCGGCTTGTCAACGAAACCGGCGAGGCCTTCGGCGCGCAGGGCGTTGAGGTCCTCTCCGCCGGAATGGCCGGACATCAGCAGCACGCGGGCCTGCGGATCGCCGCGGCGCAGCGCGCGGAAGACCTTCGCCCCGTTCATGCGCGGCATCACCATGTCGATCAGGGCCAGGTCGAAACGCGGCTGGCTGTTCGCCCAGGCGGCGATGGCCGCCGCGGGATCCTCATGGGTCTCCACCGTCCAGCCCAGACGGCGCAGGCCGTCGGCCACCGCGGTGCGCACGGTATCCTGGTCATCGAGCAGCAGCACACGTCCGGTGCGGGTGGTGACCCCTGCCGCTGACGGCGGAGTGAGCGGCGTGGTGCACGGCGGCAGGTGGATACTGAACGTGGTTCCCGCCCCCGGCGTCGTCTCCAGCGTGAGGTGGCCATCATGGGCGGCGACGCAGCCGAGGACGGCGGCCAGGCCCAGCCCGGTGCCCTTGCCTTCGCTCTTGGTGGTGAAGAACGGCTCGAAGATCCGCCCGCGGATCGCCTCGGAAATGCCGCAGCCGGTGTCACGTATCGACAACACGCTGTGGGTTCCCGCGAAGATCGCACCGCAGATCAGGCAGGCGCTGGGTGCGATCGCACGGGTCTCCAGCCGGACCTCGAGGTCGCCGCCCTCGGGCATCGCATCGCGGGCGTTGATGCACAGGTTGAGGATCGCGTTCTGCAACTGGCCGTTGTTGCCGAGGACGATGATCGGCGTGTCTGGAATGCGGGTCTCCAGGCGGATGGCGCTGCCGAGCGAACGTCCGGCGAGGCGCGCGGCCTGGCGCGCCAGCTCACCCAGGTCGAGCGGCAGCCGCTGCACGTCGCGCCGGCGTGCGTAGGCGAGCAGGTCACGCACCAGTTCGGCCGAGGCTTCGGCCGCCCGCGTGATGTTGTCGATATGTGGACGGGCACCGGCGCTGATCTCCTGCGCCAGATCGAGGACCTCGACCTCGGCGAGGATGATGGCCAGTTGATTGTTGAAGTCGTGCGCCACGCCGCCGGCGAGCAGGCCCAGGGCTTCGAGGCGTTCGCCCTGGACCGCCCGCTCGCGCAGCAGGTGCTCCTGCGTGATGTCCCAGATCACCCCGACCATCTGTCCCGGAGAGCGATCGGGCGACGGCAGCGGACGGCCACGCAGGCGGATGCGCCGCCGCTTGGGCAGGTCGCCTCCCGCGCCCAGCGACGGCAGCGTCCACCAGCCTTCCACTTCGTAGACCTCGCTCACCCGCCGGCTGCGCTCCCAGCGCGCGGTGACCTCCTGCGGGCCAGTTTCCGGGATGAGGCGCAGGAATTCCCGCCAGGTCACCTGGTGGTCCGCCGGCAGGCCGAGCATGGCCAGCGCCCGGCGGCTGAAGCGCAGGCCGCCGTGGTCGCGGTCGACCTCCCAGGTGCCCATGCTGGCCGCATCGAGGGTGAGCTCGAGCCGGACCTCGCCGTCGACCACGGCGGCCTCCGCCTCGCCGCGCAGATGGCCCTCGGTCATCACCTCCTCGGCCAGGCGATCGTTGGCGAGGTCGAGCTCGCGCCGGACGCGCGCCAGATTGAGGTGGGTGGTGACGCGGGCGAGGACCT
>JANPIY010000811.1:0-2098 GCA_031425255.1 Planctomycetota bacterium | reverse complement strand
TTCGGCAAACAGGTGAAGTTCGATTTCGCCAAGATCCGCCCGATGGGCGCCGCGTTGTCGAGTGGCATCGGCAAGGCGCCGGGCCCAGGGCCGCTCAAGCGTTCGCTGGAGCAGATCCGTCTGCTCATCGATGCCCGCCTGACCGGCATCGGCCAGCGCTGCGCCCTGCCCTCGATCGACTGCTACGACATCCTGATGCATGCCAGCGACGCGGTGCTGGCCGGTGGCGTGCGCCGCTCCGCCACCATCTGCCTGTTCTCGCCCGATGACACCGAGATGGCCACCGCCAAGACCGGCGACTGGTTCGTCAAGAATCCGCAGCGTGGGCGCTCGAACAACTCGGCCCTGCTGCTGCGCGACAAGACCAGTTATGCGGAGTTCGCCGCGCTGATGCATTCGGTGAAGGAATTCGGCGAGCCCGGCTTCGTCTGGGCCGACTCCACCGAGATCATGTACAATCCCTGCGTCGAGATCGGCATGTACCCGGTCGACACCGAGAGCGGGGAGAGCGGCTGGGCCTTCTGCAACCTCTGCGAGCTGAACCTCAAGGCCTGCACCACACCCGAGATCTTCGCCCGGGCCTGCAAGGCCGCCGCCATCCTCGGCACGCTGCAGGCCGGCTATACCTCGTTCGACTACCTCGGTCCGACCACCGAACGCATCGTCCGTCGTGAGGCCCTGCTCGGCTGCTCGATGACCGGCATGATGGACAATCCCACCATCGCCTTCGACCCGGTGCTGCAGACGCGCATGGCCAAGCTGATCCTCGAGGTCAACGCCGCCTTCGCCGCCAAGCTCGGCCTCAACCCGGCGGCGCGCGCCACCTGCGTCAAGCCGGCCGGCACCACCAGCTGCATCCTGGGCACCGCCTCGGGCATCCACGCGCACCACGCCAAACGCTATTTCCGCCGGGTGCAGGCCAACAAGGCCGAGGTCCCGTACCAATACTTCCAGCTGCACAACACCCGCGCGGTCGAGAACAGCGTGTGGAATCCCAACGGCACCGATGCGATCATTACCTTCTGCATCGAGGTGCCGGAGGAGGCGCGGACCAAGAACGACCTCAGCGCCGTCGAGCTGCTGGGCCACGTGAAGTCGACGCAAGAGCACTGGGTCGACGCCGGTCGACGCCCGGAGCGCTGTGCCGCCCCGTGGCTGCGCCACAACGTCAGCAACACCATCACCGTGCGCGACAGCGAATGGGAGGAGGTCACGCGTTTCATCTTCGCGCATCGCGAAGCCTTCGCCGGGGTATCGCTGCTGCCGGAAGGTGGCGACCTGGATTATCCGCAGGCCCCCTTCTGCGCGGTGTGGACCCACGAGGAGATCATCAAGGAGTACGGCGTCGGCAGCCTGTTCGCCTCCGGACTCATCGTCGACGGACTGCATGCATTCGACGACGACCTGTGGGGCGCCTGCGCCTGTGCGCTCGGCACCGGCAAGTCGCTCGACCTGCCGGCGCTGAAGACCGACGGCACGCAGGATCTCGAAGCCCTGCACGAGCAGGTGAAGAAGCTCCTGCTGCAGAAGGACTGGGTCCGGCGCGCCCACAAGTTCGCCCAGAACTATTTCGGCGACGACCTCAAACGCATGACCTACTGCCTGAAGCGCGTCCACAACTGCAAACTGTGGGAAGACCTCAAGCGCGAGTACATCCCGGTCGATTACACCTTGATGCTGGAGACCATCGACAACACCGGCCGGGTGGAACTGGACCCGGCGTGCGCGGGCGGAAAATGCGTGGTGTGAACAACGCCGGCTACGCCACCTCGAAGTAAACTAAACTGTCCCCATATGGTTCCTTTTGCCGGAAGAAGTCCCCGACCTGGTCCAACCGCAGAGAGCGCAGAGGGCGCAGAGTTGAAATTTCCAGCTCTGCAGCCTTCCAGGCAACTTCCTCAGCGGTGACCGACAGCCGATATTCACCACAGAGCTCACGGAGCGCACAGAGAAGAGCGAGTCACCTCTGTGTGCTCTGTGAGCTCTGTGGCAAATATCATCTCCCTGCATGAGATAGGTGGCCGTCAAGGAACTCGGTTGTCGATCAGCTAGAAGCCGCCAAGCCGCCAAGAGACTCGGCGGTTTGAACTGCCTTCTT
>JANPIY010000810.1:0-4102 GCA_031425255.1 Planctomycetota bacterium | reverse complement strand
CTGTGGTGAATATCGGCTGTCGGTCGCCGTTGAAGAAATTGCCCGGAAGGACGCAGGGGACGCAGAATGGGGAAGTTCATCTCTGCATCCTCCGCGGTTGGACCGGCCTTCATGGATTCATCCGCTGCAAGAACCCACACGGAAAACTGCAGAGCAAACCATCCCTTCTGCCCGAGGACCATCATGCGTAAGAACTGGCTCATCGATCGGCGTACCGTGCTCAAGGGTCTCGGTGGCCTCGCTCTCGGCTTGCCCCTGCTCGAAGCCATGGGCTGGGCCGAAACCCCCAAGGTGGGTGGCGCCTATAAACCGCCGGTGCGGCTCGGCTTCATGTACCACTCCTGTGGCGTGTGGCCCGACGCGTTCTGGCCAGCCGATCCGTCAACCTTCCCGCTCACGTTGCCGCCGACGCTCGAACCGCTGCGCGACGTGATCGATCAATGCCTCCTGCTGGACCACCTGAAAGGTGCGGAGGACGGCAAGCCGTGGCCACCGCCCCATTGCCGTGAACTGGCCTCGTGGCTGACCGCGGCGATGCCCGACCGTGAAAAACCCGGCGAGGTCAACCTGGCGATCTCCGCTGATCAGATCGCCGCCAACAGCATCGGCGTCTACACGCCGGTGCCGTCGCTCGAGCTTGGCTACAAGGACAACTCCGCCAGCGGGCTCGGGGAACACGGCTACAACAACCGTTATTACAAGGTCGGTAATTTCGCGGCCGCGACCCAACCATTGCCGGTCGAGACCAATCCGGTCAACGTCTACAAGCGGTTGTTCTCCTCGCGCCAATCGAAGCCGAGAAAAAGCGGCGGACCGACGGTCGATACCAGCAAGTTCGCCACCGGGGAAGCGGTGGATGAGCAGTCGCTCGATCGCAGCATGCTCGACCTGATCCTGAAGGGGGCACAGAACCTGCAGGGCACCGTGGGACGGGCCGACCAGCGCCGCCTCGATGAGTACCTGGAGAGCATGCGGGCTCTGGAGAAACGGGTCACCGCGATCGAACGCCAACAAGCCGAAGCGGCACGCGAACGTGCGGGCAAAGGCAAGAACGCCAAAGCCGGCTTCAGCAGTTCGCCGCCGATCGACGTGAAGATGCCGAGCGGATCGTTGAAATGGAGCGAGCACATGAAGCTGATGTGCGACCTGATGATCCTCGCCTGGCAGACCGACCTGACGCGGGTGTGCACGCTGATCGGCGACCACGTCCACGCCATCTCATTCCCCGAGGTCGGAGTGAACGACTCCCATCATGAGATCAGCCACAACGACAACCCCGACAAGCCGCCGAAGATCATGAAGGTGGACCGCTTCGCGATCGAGCAGTTCGCCTACCTCCTAGGTCGCATGAAGGCGCTCAAGGAAGGCCCCGGTACCCTGCTGGACAATTGCATCGTCATGTGGGGCTCGGGCATGGACCAGGGCTGGCACAGCTTCAAACGCTTGCCGACCATCATCGCCGGCAAAGGTGGCGGCACCATCCGCACGAACCGCTACGCCAAGGCTAATGGCAACATCGGCGATCTCCTCACCGCCATACTGGCCCGCGCTGGCGTGCCGGTCGACAAACCGGTTGGTTGCGGCACCAAGCTATTGGCGGAGTTGTCGTAGTGGCAGTGCTCCTGAGGCTTCTCGATGAGCTCGTCATCAAATGAAAAGGCCGGGATTCTCACCGCAAAGCCGCAAAGCACGCCAAGGTGGAGAAAAACCGGGGATTCTTTTCTTGGCGTCTGTGCGCCTTGGCGGTGGAAGCGGATGTCGGCTGTCTAGGTAATTGAGAAAGCTCAGTAACGACCTCATCGCAACGGACGCAGGCCTCGCCGGTGATGGACTCGTCACGCATGAGCAGGGGGGCATCTCCATCCCTGAGGCCGCTCTGGGAGTCCGGACGGCGGCACTTAGGACGGCTTCGTGGCCTGGAAGGTTGCCCGCTCGCAACCCTCCCCGGCAACAGGGGCGTCGTTCCCGGGTACCTTGGCGTAAAGCGGAGGGTAACCGATGGCCTGGCGCTGCTATCTAGGCTGAACCCGATGAGGACCCCAATGATCAGCACGACGGGCAGCACGACGGTCAACACGACGGTCATCACGACCGGCATCTGCCGATTCGCCACGCTGAGGGCGGCGATATTGCTCGCCACGCTTTCGCTCGCCGCCTCCGGCGCTGATGGTGCGATCAGTAAACGCATCGAGACCAGTTGCGTCGAATGCCATGATGGCGAACTCCAGAAGGGCAACCTGCGCCTCGATACCTTGAAACCCCCGGAGCAGGATCCATCGACCCGGGCCATCTGGGCAAAAGTCCACGATCGTGTCGCCGCCGGTGAGATGCCGCCGAAGCGCAAGTTGACCGCTGCCGAGGCGGCGACCTTCACCACCGCGTTGGCGCAGTCGTTGGTGGCCATCGATCGTCAGCAGCAACGCCGCGAGGGACGTGTGGTGCTGCGCCGGCTCAATCGTGTGGAATACGAATACAGCGTCCGCGATCTGCTGGCGCTACCGATGCTGGAGGTGAAGGACATCCTGCCACAGGACCCGCTCTCCGGTGGCTTCGACAACGTGTCGGCAGCACAGGAGGTCTCCTACATCCAGGTGGCCCGCTACCTGGAAGCGGCGGACTCGGCCCTCGACGCGGCGATGACGTTGCGTCCGAAACCCGAGATCAGGACCCACCGGCAGATCTTCAACGAGAACGGCCGTTTCTTCGAAGACTTCCAACGCGACAAGGCGACCGGCCGGAGCGAATCCCGCGTCGTCGGCGAGTGGATGGTGCTTCTGCGTCAGCCCAACACCGCGCAATCACCGTGGGACCTGCATAATGGCATGGACGAGCCGGGCCTGTACCGCTTCCGCATCCGCTGCAAAGGAGTCCACCTGGTCAGTCCAGGCACGGGCGTGACCGCCGACGACCAATTGCTGCCACCCAAGGTCAATCACGTCGCGGCGATCCAGGTGAAGGACACCCGCTTCCTCCATTTCTTCGACGTGCCCGCCGAGCCCGCCGTCATCGAATTCACCAGTTGGCTGCACGGCCGCGAGCACCTGGTGATGTTCTGCGCGACGCTCGACGATCGGGGTGTCCCCGGTCATTCGAGTCCGCCGGAGAAGAAGCCCTATCAGGGGCCAGGGATCGCTTTCGATTTCCTGGAGATGGAGGGTCCCCTGTCCGCGCCAGGATCCGACGGTCACTGGCCCCCCGAAAGCCACCGCCGCCTGTTCGGTGATCTGCCATTGGTGAAATGGACCAAGGAGAGTGGTCTCCTCGAGCCTGCACCGATCTCCATCGGTACCGGCATGAAACGCTCCTCCATGCGCGCCGCTGGCGGCCCGTTCATGGTCGAATCGAAGAACCCGGAGCGGGACAGTGAGCGGCTGCTCACGTCGTTCATGGAGCGCGCCTATCGTCGCCCGGTCGAGCCGGGGGAGGTCAAGCGCATGCAGGCGTTGGCGCTCGACGCCCTGAAGCAGAGATCCTGTTTCCATGAGGCGATGCGGATCGCCTACAAGTCGGTGCTGTGCTCGCCGGACTTCCTCTATCTCCGCGAAGTTCCAGGCAAACTCGACGCCTACGCTCTGGCGGCGCGCCTGTCGTACTTTCTGTGGCGTTCATCACCCGACGAAGCGTTGCTCAAGCAGGCGAAAACTGGGGCCTTGATCAAACCCGCGATCCTGCGCGAGGAGACCGCCCGCCTCCTCGCCGACCCCAAGGTTGAACGCTTCGTCACTGATTTCACCAGCCAGTGGCTCGATCAGGACGACATCTTCGCCACCGTGCCGGACCGCCCGCTCTATCCGGAATATTTCTGCGACAGCCATCTGGTCGAATCCCTGGTCGGGGAGACGCGCGCATATTTTGCGGAGATGGTGAAGGACGACCTGGGAGCACGCCATGTGCTGACCGCGGATTTCGCCATGCTCAATGAGCGGCTGGCTCAGCTCTATGGCATCGCGGGCGTCACCGGTGCCGGGCTGCGCAAGGTGGCGCTGCCGAAGGGTTCTCCCCGCGGCGGCTTCCTGACCCAGGGCAGCATCATGAAGATCACCGCCAACGGTCTGACCACGTCGCCGGTCAAGCGCGGCGCATGGATGCTGGATCGCCTCCT
>JANPIY010000809.1:0-5638 GCA_031425255.1 Planctomycetota bacterium | reverse complement strand
AAGAAGGCAGTTCAAACCGCCGAGTCTCTTGGCGGCTTGGCGGCTTCTAGCTGATCGACAACCGAGTTCCTTGACGGCCACCTATCTCATGCAGGGAGATGATATTTGCCACAGAGCTCACAGAGCACACAGAGGTGACTCTGAGCCTCCCCCGCTTTAGTGGACCCATGGTTAATCAACAACGGTCGGTTGTTGTTCGAACTCCATTGGGCTGACATAGCCGATGGAGGAATGCCGCCGGAGGCGGTTGTAGAAGACTTCGATGTATTCGAAGATCGCCTGCGTGGCCTCGGCGCGAGTCTGGAAACGTCGCTTGGTGATCAACTCGCTCTTCAACGTGTGCCAGAAGCTCTCCATGGCGGCGTTGTCGTAGCAGCAGGCCCGATTGCTCATGCTCGCATGCATGCCGTGCTCGGTGAGGGCTTGGCGGTAGTCCAGGCTGGCGTACTGGCTCCCACGGTCCGAATGGTGCAGAAGCCCAGGTGGGGGCCGGCGCTGCTTCACCGCCATGTCCAGTGCGGCGAGGACTAGGGACCGGTCCATGGAGCTGCACATGGCCCACCCCACCACACGCCGTGAGAACAAGTCCATGATCGCGGCGACGTACAGCCATCCTTCACCGGTCAGGACATACGTGATGTCGGTGACCCAGCGACGGTTGGGAGCCGTCGCCGTGAAGTCCTGCTGGAGCAGGTTGGGGGCCACTGGGAAGGCGTGGTTGGAATCGGTCGTGGTCACGAAACGGGCTTTCGGCCGCACCTGGATGCCGGAAGCCCGCATCAGGCGCTCGACCCGCTTGCGGCTGATGGGTGTCCCCTGCGACCGGAGTTCCTGATGGATCCGGGGGCTGCCATAGGTCTTTCGGCTCCTTTCATGGATGCGCTGGATACGCGTGGTCAGCGCGCGATCCTCATCCTCGTGCCGGCTTGCCGGGCGGTGACGCCATGCGAAGTAGCCGGTTCGCGAGACGCGCAGCACCTGACACATCCGTCGCAGACGCCACAACGGTCGGTGCGCTTCGATGAAGGAGTACTTCATGGATTCGCCTTCGCGAACCAGATGGCCGCTTTTTTTAGGATGTCCCGCTCCTCCTCCACCGCCCGCAGGCGACGCCGCAAGGATGCCAGCTCGGACTCCTCAGCCGTCTGCTTGCCGTGCCCACGGAAGGCGTCCGCACCCTCCGTGGAGGCCGCGTGGAGCCAGCGGCTCAGAACGGATCGATCAACGCCGAGATCGTAGGCAACCTGGCTGGGGCCCTTCCCAGGCTGGCTGCACAGACGAATGGCCTCTTGTTTGAACTCCTTGGTGTACTGCTTCCGGGGCTTCATCGCCTTCCCCCTGTGAATGCTGCCTTTCATGCCTTCGATCCCCTCTGCAACAACGAGTGTTGCTTATCTGGGGGTCCACCAAACCGGGGGAAGATCACGGTTCTCCTCTGTGCGCTCTGTGGGCTCTGTGGTGAATATTCAGCTAACAACCGTGGTCGAGCAAGTCGCCTGGAAGGTGGCAGGGGGCACGCTTGCAGCCCCGGCCTACTGCACCTGCCAGCGCTCATCGAAGAACCCCGCGCCGGCGATCAGCCCAGGGATGGTGTCGCTCGCTGGCGTGCGTACGTCGATCACCGCCCAATCCGGCAGCTTGGGATTCTGCTGCGAGTTGGTCTTGTCGTGCGCTTCGCGGAAGGTCAGGCCGCTGTTGAGCACCACGTATTTCGCCGGGTTGAGCGGGTTGGGATAGATCAGCGCGGGGACCTGCGTCGCGCCGGCGAAGCGTTTGCCGCCGACCGCCACCCCGGTCGCATCCCAGGTCACCGGCAGCTTCGCCATCACCTTGGCCATAACGCTGTTGGCGGCGGGGTCGCCCCACAGCACGAGGTTGTATCTGGCGATGTCGTCGGCGGTCACCGCGCTGTCCTGCTTCACCCGCGCCTCGCCGCGCATCAGTTCCGACCAGCGCTTGAGCTGGTGCGCGCTCTCGCCGGTGACCCAGCGTTGGACGGTGGGGTCGGCGCAGGTCTTGGAGGGCAGCACCACCAGGAACGCCGACATGAAGGCATCGTCGATCGGTCCCTGCAGGCCTGGGCTCTTGCGCAGGCCTTCGGGCGCTACGTCCTTGGCCAAGGCCCAGGTGTCGCCGCTGCGTTCGCACACCACGCCGTCCTTGCCGGTGACCGCCGCGACCTTGAGCGCTTGGCCGTCGAGGGTGATGGTGCTGCCACTCTTCAGCTTCGGCCACGACAGGCGCAAGCGGGTGATGTTGCTGGTGGTGGCGGTGATGCCCTTGACGTCGACCTGCGCGTCGACGCGGGCATCATGCCAGTGTTCACCCAGGCCGAGCGCCTCGACCCAGTATTGGCGGGAGTAACGCAGGGTCTTGGTCTGGAAGAACACCTGCTCCGGTGCCGCCGGGCGACCGTCGGCGATGGCCTTGGCGACGAAGGCCAGGACCTGCTTAAGGTACTCGGGATGGTACTGGTGGCCGGTCTTGGGCGCGACCAGGTGTTCCAGCGTGCGTCCGTTGGCGGCATAGGCTTCACCGAGGATCACCGCCGCCTTCATCTGGGCGTCATCCTCGCCGCTGTAGCAGATCACCGGGATGTTGAAGAGGTTGCGCACGTAGTCTGGCGAATCGTAGAGTCCCCACAGCGTCGCCTCGTAGGGCGGTACGTCCTCGACCTTGAGATTGAGATAGCGCCGCGTCTCGGCGAAACCGGCGCCGGCATGCACCACCGCCCAACGTTCCGCGTAGTGCGCGCCCATGTGTTTGGCTCCCGCCCCGCCCATGGAGAAACCCATCAAGGCGACGCGCTCGGGATCGATGCGGTAGTGCGCCTGGGCATGGGCGAGGGCCTCGAGCACATCGATCTCGCCGGCGCTCTTGAAGCCGACGCAGTGGCGCCCGAAGGCGTGCAGGACGATGACGTTCGCCGGGTGGACCTGATCGGCCGACTTGGCGTGTTTGTCCAGGAAGTGCAGGTCGGTCTCCTGGTCGCCGCGTCCATGCAGCCAGATGTAGAGCGGACAGGGCTTGGCGAGGTCGAGTTTGTCGGGGATGACCAGGCCATACGGCAGCACGGCGCCATCGACCGACGAGACGTAGCCGCGCAGCACCAGGCCGCGTTGGTTGGCCCACGGTGCCTCCTTCACCTTCGCCAGCCGCTCGCGTCCCTGCTGCAAGGCCCAGTCGGCCTTGGCGACGTCCTTGCCCAGGTCGTAGAACTCGCGGTGACGCAGCGCCAGATCGACCGCCTTGGCGAAGATGGCCGCGTCGGCCACCAGTGGCGAGGTGCTGCTGGCGATCGCCGCCAGCAGGTCGTCGCAGGCGCTGCGCAGGCGCGCGGCATCGGCTGGCGCGGGTTCCTTGCCCATCTTCGGCAGCAGGCGCGTGATGGTCGGCCCATCGGCGGCGGTGAGCAGGCAGACAGGCAGGCCGACGCAGGTGGACAGGCAGAGGGCGAGCAGCAGTCGGGACATGACAGACCTCGGGGGATGCGCAGGGATACCACATGAGGGGCCTGTGCGTTGCCGATCTGACGCCGCGGGCCATGACGTAACACTCACCACATGACTGGTTTGAAGCGCCGTTGATGGACTTCGCGCACGCTTTGCCGCGAAGCGCGCCAGGTGTCGCGCGCGGTCGCCCGTGCGCCGGGTGTCGAAGGTCCGCCGTTACACCCGGCTGCAATGGCGCCACCACAGGTGAATGCCCGCCATCGTGCCACCGGATGACGTTGATCGAGCCCGCGCCGCCTTGGACGCGGAGCTGCCCCAGTTGCGCGCCTTCCTACGCCACCTGCTGCCACCCAGCGATGCCGACGACGTGGCGCAGGACGTCTGCCTGGAGGTCCTGGGCAACCCCGCGGTGTTGTTGCGCGGCGATGCGCCGGGCGCCTATCTGCGCGGCATCGCCCGCCACCTCGCCAGTCGTCACCGTCGCCGGTACCCCCGGCACCAGGCGGTGGAAGAGCTGATCGCCTTGGCCTACGAACCGAGCGAGCCGGTCGAGAGCGAGCGCGAACACGCGGCACTCAAGGCCTGCCTGGCCGGCATCAATGCCCGGCTGCAGCAGATGCTCGACCTGCGTTACCATGAGGGCCTCAATGCCAGCCAGATCGGCGGACGCCTCGGACTCTCGCCCGAGGGCGTGCGCATGGCGCTGATGCGCGGACGGCAGGCGCTGGCGCGCTGCCTATCCGGGCGTCTGGGCCACGCCAACCAGGTGGTGGTGTCATGAACGCCGATGCGTGCAGCGCCTGGCGCGACCGCTTATGGCGGGTGCTCGACTGTGAGGCGGATGCCGACACCAGCGCTGCGTTGATCGACCACCTGCGCGGATGCGCGGATTGCCGCGGCGCTTTCGCGGCGGGGGTACGGGCCGAACGCCTGCTGCATACCGCGGCGGTAGCGGTCGCACCGCTGGTGAGCGTGCCGCGCGGATCGCCCAGCGGACTGCAACGGGTGTTGCAGCGGACTCGCGAGGACAGCGCCGCAGCGTCACGGCGACCCTCGACCGCGACCATCCGCCGGCCGACCGTGCGCAAACGCCGCGCTTCCCGCCTGAGGATCGTCCCCTGGATGGCCGGCGCCGCCGGGCTGCTGCTTGCGGTTGCGGTCTTGCTGGTGGCCAACCTGCGGGCCCCGACCACGTCGGTCACGCCAGCCGGAGCCTGGGCGACGGTGCTGCAGGCGCAGGGGCTGACCACCGCGGATGGACGGATGCTGGCGACGTTGGCCGAGCTGAAACCCGGCACCGCCCTGATCGCGAACGGGAGTGCCAGCGTCGCCTTCGGCGATGGCACGCGGCTGTCGCTCGAGCCCGGCACCCGGCTGACGCTGGCGGGCGCCAGCGTGCTGCGTACGGGTGGCCGCGCTGGTCTGCTGGTGGCGCTCGACCAGGGCGCGGTGGGAGTGACCGCCCGTCCCCAGGATCCGGCAGCGCCCTTGGCGGTGCAGACTCCGCTCGGCGCAGCGGTGGTGGTCGGTACCGCCTTCCGGGTCGCCCATGATGCCAGCGGCAGCGATCTGGTGGTCACCAGCGGCAGCGTGCGGCTGGTCGCGGTCGCTGGCGGCGAACAGCTGGTCGGCCCCGGCGGCCATGCGCGCCTCGAGCGTGCGCCACCGGCCGCGCACCTGCTGGCGTCGTTCAGCGCCGACAGCGTGAAGAAGTCCGCGCCGGTCAACGGGGCGGTGGCGAGCTGGCCTGGGACCGGTGCGTTGACGGCGTTGCCGCCAGTCGGCGCGGAACTGCCGTTGTTGCGTAAACTCGGAGCCGGTTTCGGTCTCTGTTTCGACGGCGCCAATCGCCGCATGAGCGTCCCCTTGCCAACCTTCGAGGCCCGTCATGGCCTCAGCGTGCTGGCGTTGTTCATCCCCATCCGCCCTGGCGATGAGCAACGGGTGCTGGCGGTGGTGGCGGAAGGCCGGGAACGATTCGCGCTCGTACGCCATGGCCTCGACCCCGGCGTGATGGAGGCGGTGGTCGACGGCAGCACGCGCACGCAGATCCAGATCGCGCGTGGCAAACACTGGGCGGTGGCCGGGCGGTGGCGGCCCGATGGCGTCCTGGTGCTGAACACGGCGGCAGGCAGCGGCCAACGCGTGAACGCCACTGCACCCACCAGCCTCGCCCAGCCCGTCCT
>JANPIY010000808.1:0-2798 GCA_031425255.1 Planctomycetota bacterium | reverse complement strand
AACTCATGAAGAAGAATCGGCCGCAGAGCCGCAGAGCCGCAGAGCAAAGGCAAAGCTGGGGTCTTTCTCACCTCTGCGCCTCTGCGCCTCTGCGGCCAAAATATCCTCGCTCTCCAGCATTGCCCCACTCCCCACACCCGGCACTCCTTCCCCCGGACCCCCGGACCCCGGACGCCACATTGGCGAATGCCGCCAACGCCATACGTTCCGCGCTCGGGAGAACGTCTGATGTGCGGAATCGCAGGATACCTGGGACCTAAAACGGCTGACTCCGTGCTCATCGTCGCGCTCGAACGGCTGAAGTATCGCGGCTACGATTCCGCCGGCATGGCAGTGCTGAGCGATGGCGAGATCCACCTGCGCAAGGCCGCCGGCAAGCTCAAGCACCTCACCGACCGGCTCGAGATCCAGCCGCTCGACGGACATTGCGGGATCGCCCACACCCGCTGGGCCACCCATGGCGCGCCGACCGAGATCAACTGCCATCCCCACGTCAGCAGCGATGGTCGCCTGGCGGCGGTGCACAACGGCATCATCGAGAATCACGAGACCCTGCGCCGCGAACTCAAGGAGGCGGGCTGCATCTTCCGCAGCGAGACCGACACCGAGGTCATCCCGCACCTCATCGCCACCCTGCACCAGGCGGGCGCCGACCCGCTGGTCGCGGTGCGGGCCGCGGTGGCACGCCTGGAGGGCAGTTTCGCCTTCGCCGCGGTGTTCGCCGACCAGCCGCGCCGCATCATCGCGGTGCGTCGCGGCTCGCCGTTGCTGATCGGGCGTGGCAAGGCCTACGACCCGGCGGATCCGCTGCGCGACGAGCACACCGCCACCTTCACCAAGGGCGGCATCACCGCGCGTGAACTGATGATCGCCAGCGACACACCGGCGCTGCTGCCGCATGCGAGCCACGTGTGTTTCCTCGAGGATGGCCAGATCGCCGACCTCAGCGATGCGGGCGTGTCCATCACCACCTTCGCTGGCGAGCCGGTGGCACCGGCCTTCAAGCTCATCGAGGTCACCGCCGAGGCGGTCTCCATGGGCACCTTCGACAGCTTCATGGCCAAGGAGATCGCCGAGCAGCCGAGCGTGCTGGCGCGCCTGCTGGAGAGCCGCCTGCGCCCAGGCCTGAACGGCAGCGAACTGGTGGAGCCCGACCTGGGGCTCGACCTCAAGGGCGTGAACCACCTGGTCTTCCTCGCCTGCGGCACCTCGTGGCACGCCGCGCTGCTCGGCAAACGTTTCCTCGAACAGCTCGCGCGCATCCACGTCGAGGTCGACATCTCCAGCGAATACCGCTACCGCAATCCGGTCGCCTCCGGCGGCACCCTGGTGGTGGCCATCAGCCAGTCGGGCGAGACCGCCGACACCCTCGCCGGCTTGCGGCTGGCGCGGGCGAAATTCATCCCGGTGGTGGCGCTGGTGAACGTGGTGACCTCGACCATCGCGCGCGAATCCAATGGCGTGATGCCGCTCATGGCCGGGCCGGAGATCGGCGTCGCCAGCACCAAGGCCTACACCGCGCAGGTGCTGGCGCTCTATCTCTTCGCGCTCCAGGTCGCCAAGGCCAAGGGCCTTTTGACGCCCGCGGCCGAGGCCAAGGCCTTGGCGGCGGCCAAGGCGCTGCCCGAGCAGGTGGCGGCGACGCTGCGCGAGTGCGAAGAGGACGTGCGCGAGGCCGCCGACCTCTTCGCCTCGGCGCAGGCGACGGTGTTCCTCGGGCGCGGTGGCGAACACGCGACCGCGCTCGAAGGCGCGCTCAAGCTCAAGGAGATCGCCTATGTGCACGCTATCGGCTACCCGGCTGGCGAGTTCAAGCACGGCCCGATCGCCCTGGTGACCCAGCACCTGCCGGTGGTGTGCATCTGTCCGCGGGATGCCATGTACGAGAAGATGATCAGCAATCTGCAGGAAGTGCGCGCGCGCTCGGGCCGCATCATCACCGTGGGGCAGAAGGACGACCGCCACCTGCGCGACCTCAGCGATCATCTCTTCGCCGTGCATCAGGCCGGCGACGACCTGCTGCAGCCCATCCTCTCGATCCTGCCGTTGCAGCGTTACGCCTTCCACGTCGCGCGCCGGCGCGACTGCGACGTCGATCAGCCGCGCAATCTGGCGAAGTCGGTGACGGTTGAATAAGCACGCCCGAGGTAAATAGCCTCGTCACCGAGCGTTTGGGTTGGCTGAGGACGTTTCCGCATGGCGTCGTCATCACGGCACCTGGGCGCGGCACGAGCGTCCGGACCCCCGGGCACCGACGCTCCCCGTAATTGCGGACCATCGCGGCCAATGATGCTTGCGATGGCAAATGCCCTGGCACCCTGCGTTCCTCAGGAGACAGCCATGAGCAACCCGGTCCTCAGCGAAAAACAGTGGGGCGAGATCGGCGACCGCGAAGGCGGCCTCAGCGATCAGAACGCCATGACCATCAATGGCACGGTGACCAAGACCTTCCTGCTGCTGGTCGTCCTGCTCGGCACCATGACATGGATGTTCAGCGAGTTCTGGAACGGCGGCGCCCCGGTGCAGAGCCAGGTCATGCCCTTCATGATCGGCGGAGCCATCGGTGGCCTGGTGCTGTGCCTGGTGATGATGTTCGCCAAGCGCCTGGCGATGCCGCTGAGCGTCGGTTACGCGATCGCGCAGGGTCTCTTCCTCGGCGGCCTGACCATGATCTTCGAGATCCAATTCCCCGGCCTGCCCCTGCTCGCCGCCAGCTTCACCATCGCCACCCTGCTCGGCATGCTGCTGCTCTACCGCGCCGGCGTGATCAAAGCCTCCAGCGGTTTCGTCAAAGGCGT
>JANPIY010000807.1:0-3495 GCA_031425255.1 Planctomycetota bacterium | reverse complement strand
CCCAGGCGTTTGGCCTCCTGGCTCGCGGCTCGACGGCCCAGGGTGGTGAGGGCGATCAGGTGCACCGCCTGCATCTCCGGATCTTCGCGGATGGTGCGCGCCAACTGCAGACCGTCGATCCCAGGCATGTCGAGGTCGACGATCACCACCGAGATCGGCGCTGATAGTTGCGCGTCGTGCAACACCGCCAACGCCTGGGCGGGCTCGGTCACCGCTTCCGCCCTAAGCCCCCAGGAGTTGAGGCGGGTGACCAGGAAATCACGGCAGGTCGCATTGTCGTCGACCACCAGCAGGCGCAGTTCGCGCAGGTTGTCGGGCACCACCGCCGACTCGGCCGGCAGCTCAGGCAAGGCCAGCCGCATGGAGAAGTAGAAGGTCGTCCCGCCCGTGGTGCTGACGAAGCCGACGCTACCGCCCATCAGCTCGACGAGGTGGCGTGAGATCGCCAGGCCCAGACCGGTGCCGCCGAAACGCCGGGTGGTCGAGCTGTCCGCCTGCGAGAAGGCCTGGAACATGCGCGGCTGGGCCTCGAGCGGAATGCCCGGCCCGGTATCGGCGACGGTGACCCGCAGGTGCACCGAGGTTGCCGGCGCGACGGTGATCGTTTCCTGCCGGCTGCCTGGCAGCTTGACCTCCGGCAGCACGCGGAATTGCCCGGTGGTCCCGCCGACGAGGTCGCTGTCGAGCGCTACGCGGATGACGACCTCGCCCTGCGGGGTGAATTTGACCGCGTTGCCGATGAGGTTGATCAGCACCTGGCGCAGCCGCGAGGGATCGCCCCGCACCGCCTGCGGAACGTCGGTGTGGACGTAGCAGACCAGTTCCAGGCCCTTGCCCTGCGCCTGTTCGGCGAACAGCGCGACGGTGTCCTCGATCAACTGCGGCAGCTCGAAGACGATGTGTTCGAGTTCCAGACGGTCGGCTTCGATCTTCGAGAAGTCGAGGATGTCGTTGATGATGGTCAGCAGGTGTTCGCCCGAGAGGCGTGCGGTCTCGGCGAATTCGCGCACCTCGGCGTCGAGCGGCGATTCGAGGATCAGCCCGACCATGCCCAGGATGCCGTTCATCGGCGTGCGGATCTCGTGGCTCATGTTGGCCAGGAACGCGCTCTTGGCGAGGTTGGCGTTCTCGGCCGCGTCCTTGGCCTCACGCAGCGACCGTTCGAGCTTCAGTCGTTCCGAGAGGTCACGCACGATCGCCAGCAGTCGGCTATCGGGCAGCAGCTTGGCGATCATCTCCACCTGCACCGTGCCGCCGCCCTTGCGCTTGAAGATGCGCTCACCGAACAGCGTGTGGCCGTCGCGGTAGAGGCGCATGCGTTCTTCCAGCGCCGCTGGTTCGTCGTTGGCCAGCAGATCGCCGATGGTCATGCGCATCAGTTCGCTGCGGGTGTAGCCGACCAGGCCGCAGGCGACCGGATTGGCTTCGACGTAGCGTCCGGTCAGGTCGGCGATGAGGATCCCCTCCGGCGCCTGTTCGACCAGGGAACGGAAGCTCGCCTCGCTCTGGCGCAGGTTGTCTTCGGCCTGTTTGCGCTCGGTGATGTCCTGACCGACCGCCTGGTATTCGACCGCCTGGCCGACCTCGTCGAAGAATCCGCGCACCGTCCACTGCACCCAGCGCGTATGCCCATCGGCCTGGATCACGCGGTGCGAATAGGTCACCAGGTTGGCGTCCGGCAGCAGGGCGGCGAACTGGCGATGGATGATCTCGCGATCCTCCTCCGGCAGCAGCGGCATGAAGCTGTGACCTTCGAGTTCCGCACGGGTGCGGCCGAAATAACGGCAATAGGCCTCGTTCGCGAAGGTCACGGTCGAGTCGCTGCGAAAGCGGCAGATCAGCTCGCTCTGATCCTCGACGATGGCGCGGTAGCGCATCTCGTTGGCCCGCACCGCCTCCTCGGTCATGCGCCGCTGTGCGATCATGCGCAGCTTCTCCAGCGCGACGCTGGTCAGTTTGCTGACCGACTCCAGGAAGGCGACCTCATCGTGTTTCCACACCCGGCGATAGCGCACCTGATTCAGGACCAGCAGGTAGAACTGCCCAGGGCGGAACTGGAAAGGGAACCACAGCAGGCTGCGGATGACCATGCGGCCATGCAGCAGCGGCGCGCAGCCGTCCTGTTCCATGAGTTTGAAGATCGCGTCGTCGTGGCTCTCGATCCAGGAATGGTGGGTGACGATGTGTTCGACGCAGCGCTTGAAGAGGTCGAGCGGATAGAGATCGAGCACCGAACTCACGCCGACCGCTTCCGGGTTGAGCCATTCGCTCAGACCGACGGCCACCCGCCGCGTGAGGTCGACATCGAAGATCAGCGCGCGATCGACGTTCAAGGCGCTCCCGACATGGCCGGCGAGACCGCCGAGCAGGCTGCGGCTGTCCTCCTCTGCCACCACCACCTCGGCCGCGGCCGCCAGCGAGTTGGCGAAGGACAGCTGACGTTGCAGGCGGTCCCGTTCACGACGCAGCGCCAGTGAAGCGAGCTTCTGTTCACTGACGTCGTTCTGGATGCCGACCCAGTAGACCAGCAGGCCGCGTTCGTCGTACACCGGGGTGATCGACAGGTCGTTCCAGAAGGTGGTGCCGTCCTTGCGGTAATTGAGGATCTCCGCGCGGATGGGCTTGGCCGCGTCGAGTGCGTGCTGCAGCGCATGCGCGGCGAGCGGATCGGTCTTGGCCCCTTCGAGGAACCGGCTGTTGCGGCCGATGGCCTCCTCGGCGTTGTAGCCGGTCAGATGCACGAAGGCGCGATTGACGAAGATCAGCGGATTGTCGCGCTGATTGGGATCGCTGATCATCACCCCCGCCGTGGTGTTGGCGACCGCCGCGGCGAGGATGGCGTTTTCACTGAGTGCGATCGATAGCGCAGCCTCGCTGCGCGCATGTTCGGTGACCTTGGCGCGCAGTTCGGTGGTGCGCGCGGAGATCAAACGCTCGGTGCGGGTTGAACGTAGTCCCGCCACCCCCAGCCCCACCACCGCCAGGGCGGTGAGCGCCAGGCCGCCGATCAGCACCAGGCCGGGCAGCCAGGTACCGCTCCTGGTATCGCCGAGGTGTTCGACCCGGATCGGCAGGTGGTGGTCGGCGATGGCGACGGTCGCCAGCAGGACGCCCTCGACCGGTTCCTCGCTCCGGCTCGGGCCGGGTGCGGTCTGCTGATCGCCCACGCTCAGGCGCAGGAGCGCTCCGTCCTGATCGCTGGCCACCAGGCGCAACAGCTCGACGAGGTCGGCCACCACCAGGATCTGTCCGCGGCGGTCGCCGCCCTCCAGCACCAATGGCGCGACCAGGGCCAGGCCCGGTTGCGCCCGCTTGCCGTCCATCAGATCGAGCCCCGCGAGGTACCGCGCGGTGGTGTTGTCACCCGGCGCGAGCGCAGCAGCCCAGGTGGGCACACTGCCGAGATCGAACCCGGGACCGAATGGCAGATCGACCCCGGCATTCTGCAACAGGGTCAGCGGCAGATATTCCGCCCGGCGCCCGGCCGCACGTGGG
>JANPIY010000806.1:0-6773 GCA_031425255.1 Planctomycetota bacterium | reverse complement strand
CCGCACCACGTCGCCCAGAATTCGACCACGGTGACCGCCTGGTCGGGCTGGACCGGCGCCCCCTTCAGCCAAGTCACGGTGGCGAGGGACGGTGCCTTATCGCCGGTCTCCAATGCACCGAGAGGTGAGAGCAGAATGGCCATCAAGGCGACGATGGTGAGCTGACGCATGGCGGTTCCCCGGGTGCTGCGGTGATTGCGTGGAGTCAGGCGGAGGTCGGGGACCCGGGCGCCACTCTCCGCTTTGTCCGCCTCGGGATGTACGCCGGTGGCACAGTCGTCCAAGGTGAAACGTGCTCGGATCCAACCGCCTGTAGGTGGCGGCCACGATGGCGGAGGCCGCTGCTTTATCATGCCACCGAGCCGCTCACGATGCCGCCATGCGTCTGATCCTTGGCATCGGAAACCCCGGCCCGAACTACCACCAGACCCGCCACAACTGCGGCTTCATGGTCCTCGATGCGTTGGCCCGTCGCCATGGTTTGGACGGGTGGAGCAAACGTTGGAATGCACAAATTTGCGATTGGCGCCTGCCGGCCGCATGGGGTGACGACCGGGCCCTGCTGCTCAAACCGCAGACCTACGTCAATCTCAGCGGCGAGTGCGCGCAAGCCGCACTCGCGTTCCACAAGCTGCTGCCGAGCGACCTGCTGGTGGTGGTGGACGACATCAACCTGCCGCTCGGCCATCTCCGCCTGCGGCCGGATGGTTCCGCCGGCGGCCACAACGGGCTCAAGGACATCGAGGCGCGGATCGGCAAGGCGTATCCGCGACTGCGCGTGGGCATCGGCAGCCCGGCACACGACCAGGTCGATCATGTGTTGGGGCGCTTCGCAGCGGACGAGGGTGACGATGTCGCCCTCATGCTCGGCAAGGCCGCTGATTGCGTCGAAGGGTGGCTCAAGGAGGGGGTCGCGGTCGCCTGCCGCTTCAATGGGCCCAGTCGTCCAGCGCCGCCACCGCCGCCGAAGGCGGTGCCGCCGATGAAGACGGCGCCGCCACCGGCGGCGCCCGGGCCGTAGCCCCACCTTGCTGCCGATGTTGCTGCCGACCGCTGGGGTCCGGACATGACGCACCCCCGCCGGATGGCAGGGGTGCGCTGGATGGTCGAGATCAACCGGGCCGGAGCCCGGCGGCGATCACTTGGGGGCGACCTTCTTGCCTTTGCCCCTGGCAGCGAGGCTACGATTGTGCTTCGGCTTGCCGGTCGCGAGGCGACGTTGGCGGTTGAGGATGATGCGACCAGCCTTGGTCTTCATCTTCCGGCGAAAGCCGTTCATGCGGCGACGCTTGGTTGAACTAACGCGGATCTTAAGGTGCATAAACGGCTCCGTTGACGGGGCGGGATACTGTCGCCCACAGGATCGGAGTCAAGGGAGCCAGGTTCAAACCGTGCCTATGTCGCGCATCGCTGCAGGACCACGCATCCCGTGTCGAGGCCATTCGTCGTACCGGTGCACCATTTTTCGCGCCCGAGGCTCGTTACCGCCGTCGCTACTGATCACGCCGCGCCGGCCGTGCTCACCGTTGGCATCGCCGACACCAGGTCGTTCCGCGGCCTCCGACGACGGCGCCATGCAGCGGCAGTGCACAGCGCGCGCAGGGTCGGCCGGCGCGATCGTAGACCTGGAAGTTGTGCTGGAAGTAACCGCCGTCACCGCCCGCCTGCCGGAAGTCGCTGATGGTCGAGCCGCCCGCGACGATGGCCTCCTGCAGCACGCTGCGGATATGGCTGATCAGCAGTTCGGCCTCCATGCGGGTCAGTCGTCCGGCCGGGCGCGTCGGACGGATGAGGGCCCGATGGAGCGCCTCCTGCGCGTAGATGTTGCCGACGCCGACGACCACCTGTTGATCCATGATCAGCGGTTTGATCGCCGAGCGGCGCCCACGGCAACACGCCAGCAGGTGCAACGTCGTGAAGACCAGCGGATCGAGTGGCTCCGGCCCCAGGTCCATCAATCGGGGATGGGTCGCCTCGGCACCCGGCTCGACCAGATCGAGCAGGCCGAAGCGTCGAGGATCGCGGTAGGCGAGCCGGCGGCCATCGGTGAGCTGCAGATAACAATGATCATGCAGGCGTTCAGCGCCGGGTGGCGCCAGCCGCCACGTGCCGGTCATGCCCAGGTGGCTCAGCAACATCCCTTGGGTGGTGTCGAACAGCAGGTACTTGGCTCGCCGTCTGACGGCAGTGATGCGGGCGCCGCGCAGGCGGGTGCTCAGCGCTGCGGGAATAGGGGCGCGCAGATCCGCCCGCAACAGGTCCAATGAGTGGATCACCGCGGTCGTGCCCAGGAGGCGCGCAAGTCCGGCGCGGACGGTTTCGACTTCAGGCAATTCCGGCATGGCTTCCAGCGGCGGCAGGTGGTGCACCTTCCGACTCCTGCGTGCGGATGGGAAGTTGGCCACTGGTTGTGCGCAAGGGCTCCTTTACCGTCCTTCCCCATGCCCCTGTACCTCGAAGGTCGATCCGGTGCCGTCGCTGGCCGTCGTCTGACGGTGACCCGCGAGAAGCCGTTCGTCATCCGCACCAAGACCACCAATCATCAAGGCGAGGTCCAGGTGCGCTTCAGCGAGGGCAGCTACCGCCTCGATAACCGCTCGCATATGCGCTGCCGCATCCGCGGCACCGACCAGCACCAGGCGGTGCTGGTCGACGGCGATGACCTGGAGATCGGCAACGACCGTTTCGTCGTCGTCATCCAGCCCGATCTCCGGACCTCCACCCGCGAAGAGATCGACGAACAGGATGAACACGACACCCAGTCGTTGGCTCCCATCGCGGTCGATCGGCCGAAGGCGACGGTTGGGAGCACGGTCCTGGTGTGCGCGATCTGCGATGCGCATATCCCGGCCACCGGGCAGAGCCGATCTTGGAGTGACGGCGTGCGCCACCTCTGCGCTCGTTGCCTCGCCAAAGGGGTGACCCCTGAACAGCTGCCCCGGCCGTTCGACCCGACGTTGCCCACGGCGATCACTCCGGCGATCGGTTCACCGCTGATCGGCGATCCTGAGGCCGTGGCGTCGACCGGGGATCTGCGCATCAACGCGACCGCTGACCTGCGGGATCCCGCCAGCGATTCGACGGTCGAACAGCTCCCGCGGTCGCCAGCCGAGCCCGCGGCCACCAGCGAGTCTGACCGCCAACGCCAATCCCGCCGCATCAGCGCCTCGCGTCTGACCGCGGTCGAACCGGCCCAACGCGAAGGCCTGCTCAGCAAGGTCGGCAAGGTCTTCGGCCGGCGCGATGAACGCCACCAGCGGCTCGCCGAACTGGAAGCCAACCGCGCCACCCTGCTGGCCGAGGCCGGACGTCATGCCCTGGGTGCCGGCGGCAGCCTCGGTCTGCCCGAAAAAGCCATCGCCACGCTGTTGGCGGGCGGCACCGTCACGGTAAGCACCGCCGATCTCTCGCCTGCCGACCTCGAGCGTTGGCGCGCCCAGCGCCAGCGCATGGTGCTGCTCGATGCAGAGATCGCGGCCTTGCGCCGCGCCCTAGGACTGGGCTCCGATCCGCAAATGCACCAGCAGTCCTCGCCGACGCTGCGTCCTGATCAGAAAGCCATGCAGGATCGGGCCTTCGCCACCCTCGACGGCCTCTCGACCGATGAGCTGTCGCGAGCCGATGCGCAGGACGACCAGGCGGCGGAGAAGAACACCTCATCGGGCCGTCTGCGCCCGGTACCCGCGCGCCGCCGTCGCTGAACAGATGTCGCGAATACGATGAGTCCGCTGGTGCTTCCTTCCGCAAGAGGTGGACCGCGGCGAAAGATTGCTAGTACCGCTAGCGTCCAGACCTAAAACCGCGCACGCCGGACGCCGCCTCCCTTGGTCCGATGCTGTCGCGCAAGGATCCACCATGCCAGAGAATCCCCCGCCTACGCCATCCAAGCCGCGTGGGCTGCTGCTCATCATGATGTCGTTGATGGGCGTCATGATCGTCACCGTGATGATGTGGAAGAATCTCAGTCCGGCGCCGGTCAAATGGAGCAAGTTCGTCGAGGACATCAGCAAGGGCGAAGTCGCCAAGATCGTCATCGGCCAGGAATACGCCGTGGTGACTCCGACCAAGAAGGCCGGTGGTCCCGAATACCGCGTCTACTACCTCACGGGTCGCCTAGGCGAGGCCGGTCACAAGGAACTGCTCGAGATCATCACCACCTACAACACCGAGGCCAAACGGCAGCAGGAACTCGACCTGCCCAATAAGGTCATGCCGATCGATTACGAGGGCGTCCCGCCGGCGGGCTTCCTCAGCCAGATCCTGCCGCAACTCCTGGTGATCGGCCTTCTGGTCGGGCTATTCTACTTCTTCGTCCTGCGCCGCATGGGTCAGGGCGGCGGCGTGCTGTCGTTCGGCAAGAGCCGTGCCCAGCTCATCACCAAGGGCAAGACCGGAAAGACCTTCAAGGACGTCGCCGGCATCGACGAGGCCAAGGACGAGGTCGAGGAGCTGGTCGCCTTCCTCAAGAATCCGAAAAAGTTCCAGAAGCTGGGTGGCCGCATCCCCCGTGGCGTGCTCCTGGTCGGCCCTCCCGGTACCGGCAAGACCTTGCTGGCGAAGGCCATCGCCGGCGAAGCCGATGTGCCGTTCTACTCGATCTCGGGTTCGGACTTCGTCGAGATGTTCGTCGGCGTCGGCGCCAGCCGCGTACGCGACCTGTTCAATCAGGCGAAGGAGAATTCACCCTGCATCATCTTCATCGACGAGATCGATGCCGTCGGCCGCAAACGTGGCAACGGCACCAATTCCGGTGGCCACGATGAGCGTGAGCAGACCCTCAATGCCATACTGGTCGAGATGGACGGCTTCAGCTCGACCGACAAGGTCATCGTCATCGCCGCCACCAACCGCGTCGACGTGCTCGACCCGGCCCTGCTGCGCCCTGGCCGCTTCGATCGCCACATCTATGTCAGCCTGCCTGACATCGCGGGCCGCGAACAGATCCTCAACGTCCATTCCGGCAAGGTGAAGATCGGCGGCGACTGCAATCTCTCGATCATCGCGCGCGGTACCCCTGGCTTCAGTGGCGCCGACCTGGAATCGCTGATCAACGAGGCGGCGATCAATGCCGCGCGTTTCGACCAGGACGTCATCCAGCACAAGGATCTGGAATATGCCCGCGATCGTGTCGCCTTTGGCCGGGAGAAGAAGACCGGCTCACGCGCCATGCCAGAGAAGGAACGCAAGATCACGGCTTATCACGAGGCGGGCCACACCATCCTCCAGATGTTGGTCGAGGAGAAGGACGACCTGCACAAGGTCACCATCATCCCGCGTGGCCGCGCCCTGGGTGCGACCATGCACCTGCCCACCGAGGACCGCCATACCCACGGTAAGCGCAAGCTGCTCTGCGATATCAGCATCCTCTTCGGAGGTCGCATCGCCGAAGAGATCTTCTGCGGTGACATCACCACCGGCGCCTCGAACGACATCGAGCGGGCCACCCAGCTCGCGCGTGGCATGGTCTATGAATGGGGCATGTCGCAGAAGATGGGGCCGCTCAAGTACACCGAGGATCGCGAGAGCATGCTCGGCGCCGACTCGGTGGTGACGGTCGGCAGTCAGACGCGCCGGGAACTCGATGAGGAGGTCCGCGGCATCATCGAGGCCCAGTACCAGGTGGCGAAGGACATCATCGTCGCCAATCGCGACAAACTCGAACGCGTGGCGCTCGCCCTGCTGGAATATGAGACGCTCGACATCATCCAGGTGAAGACCTTGATGGATGGCGGCGAGCTCCCGCCCCGACGTCCGACCGTCATCGTCATCAAAGCCGAATCCGAATCCAAGGAACCACGCACGGAACCGGTGCGTTCGGCCACCGGCCCCGCGCTGGAACCGAAGCTCGCGTGAGTGTGGCGGCAGGCGGTACCTGCCTTCGCTGAAACACCGGAGCCCTGCCGCTTGGCAGGGCTCCGGTGTTTCGTGGCCACTTCGCACCGCGCACTTCGCACTGCCTCATGAATGATGATCCGGACTACCAGGACCGGATGAGATCACCCCTGTGCAGCGAGCTTCTTCAAACCAGCCAGGTCGCGTTTGCCGGTACCGAGCTTGGGAATGGCTTCGACCTGGCGCACATCGCGTGGGCGTGGACGCCACAACGAGGGCAGGTGCTCCAGGCCAGCGAGCAGCTGCTCCCAGTCGCCGGTGAAGCCGGTGTGGAGGACGATCAGGCGCTCGCCTCGGGCCTCGTCGCTGACCGCGGTGACCGCGACCTCGACGGTCGCTTCCGGGCCGACGATGGTCATCACCGCCTGATGTACGGCGAGCTCGACGTTGTCGAGGGGGACCATCTCACCACCGATCTTGGCGAAACGGGCGAGTCGGCCGGTGATATGGATGAAGCCGTCGGCATCGATGCGCCCGACGTCGCCGGTATTGTAGCCCTCATGGATGAAAGCCTGCGCCGACAGATCCGGCCGGTCGAGGTAGCCGCGCATGCGGCTGGGGCTCTGCACCACCAGCAGGCCTTCCGCGCCGGCCGGAAGCACCGCGTGGGTCTCGGGATGGACGGTGAAGATATTGAGCCCAGGGAGTGGACGTCCGACGCTGCCCTCGCGGCTGCGTACCTCGGTCACCCCATCGCGCTGCACTGGCAGCAGGCTGACCGCTACCGTGGGAGCGAGTTCGGTGCAGCCGTATCCTTCGAGCAGTTCCGCGCCGTAGCGTTCGCGGAACTGCTGCTTGAGGTCCGGCGGACAGCGTTCCGCCCCGACGACGGCAAAACGCAGGTGCTTGAACTGCTCGGGCTCGATGCGACGCAGGTAGCC